>NZ_BAAALT010000121.1:0-17889 GCF_039528515.1 Luedemannella flava | reverse complement strand
CGGCCGTGATCATGTTGAACTCGCGGTTCGCGATGGTCATGTAGGTCGAGTCGGACATCCTGTTGGCGGCGATCGCCGTACCGAAGTAGCGACCCGACTGCGCGGCGGCCGCGCCGAGGGTGGACTCCGCCGCCCCGGACGACGGGGCCAGGGCCACCAGGGCGACCACGCCGCCGGCCGCGGCCGTGGCCAGCGAGGTAAATGAGATCAGAAGCCGACGACCTCGGCGGCTTGGTGAGGTGGTCACGAGCATTCCTCCCTAGGGGGACGGGACACCGCGCCACCAGGCGCCCGACATGGCATGGCCCTGGCGCGCGCCCCATTCTGAGAAGACAACTCGAAACGCGTCAATGTAGCACTCGAAACATTTCGATTAGCCGTGCCCGGTTAAGCAACCGGTGAACAGCGCAAACGCCGGTCGGGTCTTTCTGAAAGAAACTGAGTACCGTCATCACGTGACGGACTGGCTGATCGGCATCGGCATCGCGGTCGCCGTGGTGGTCGCCAGCTGGGCGCTGCTCGTGGTGCTGGCCCGGCGCCTGCCGCCCGGCCTCGCGCGCGATCTCGCGGCGTTCCTGCCCGACTGCGTGACGGCGGCGCGCCGGCTGCGGGCCGACCCGCGGGTGCCGCGCCGGGCGAAGGTCGCCGTGGGCTTCGCCGCGCTGTGGGTGCTGAGCCCGATCGACCTGATCCCCGAGTTCCTGCCGGTGATCGGCCCGCTCGACGACGTCGTCGTGGTGGTCCTGGCGCTGCGCTACGCCGGACGGCAGGTGCCGCGCGACGTGTTGCTGGCCGCGTGGCCGGGCGAGCCCTGCCTGCTCGAACGCCTGCTGGGCCCGCCCCGCGAAACCTCTTAGAACGAGTACGGCCCGAAGCGTCCCCAGGCCACGACGGCGGCCATGACCGGCAGCACCAGGTTGATCACCGCACCCTGGATCTCCTTACGGCGCAGGTGCACGACGATCGCGCCGACCATGGTGACGACCGGGCCGAGGGCTCCGTGGAGGCCCACTAACGGGTTGTTGTCAGGGTCCTGTAACCCCGTTTCGGGCCGCCCGTCACACGACAGCGATTAGTGTCGATTCCTGACAGTGACGTCACGGAAGGAGCACCTTCGCATGATCGGACGACGCATAGCCGCCGTCGTCGTGGGCATCACCGCCGCGACCGTCCTGAGCGTGCCCGCCTCGGCGGGCGCCCCGTTCCCCACCGAGTTCGCGCTGCCCACGGGCTTCCTGCCCGAGGGGATCGCGATCGGCGACCGCCCGGTCGCCTACTTCGGGTCCCGCGCCGACGGCGACATTTTCCGGGTCAACCTCGCCACCGGCGAGGGTGAGGTGATCAGCCAGGGTCCCGGCCCCGGCAACCCCACGGTCGGCATCAAGGTCGACCAGCGCGGCCGCCTGTTCGCGGCGGGCGGCGGCGCCGGCAGCGCCCGGGTCGTCGACACCCGGTCCGGCGCGATCCTCGTCAGCTACCAGCTGGTCACGCCCGTACCCGGGGCGAACAACACGTTCATCAACGACGTCGTCCTCACCCCGGACGCCGCGTACTTCACCGATTCCCGGTCCGCGGTGCTGTTCCGGCTGCCGCTGGGCCGCCACGGCACGCTGCCTGCCGCGGCGGAGCCGATCACCCTCGGCGGCGACTGGGCACCCGGCGCCGACGGCGTCGCGCCCAGCGCCAACGGCATCGCCCGGACGCCGGACGGCCGCGCGCTCATCGTGGTGGCGTCCAACCTGGGCAAGCTGTTCCGGGTGGAACCCGCGACCGGCGTCGCGACCCTGATCGACCTCGGCGGCGAGACCGTCGTGAACGGCGACGGGCTGCTGCTGTCGGGCCACACCCTCTACGTGGTGCAGAACCGGCTCAACACGGTCGCGGTGATCCGGCTCGACCGGCGCGGCACGGCCGGGACGGTAACCCAACGGATCACCGATACCCGGTTCGACGTGCCCACCACCGTCGCGGCGTTCGGCAACCGGCTCTACCTGCCCAACGCGCGGTTCGGCATCGCGTCCCCCGAGGCGGCCACGTACAACGCCGTCGCGATCGCGAGGCCGTAGCGGACGTCGGGGCCCCGGCACCACCCCGGTCGGGGCCCCGACCCGGCTAGCCTGAAGAGGAGCGCCCCCCGGCGAGGAAACCGAACAACGGGGGTTGCGATGGGCATCAGGGAATCCATGGGCGATCTCGCCGACAGGGCCAGGAACGCCCTCAAGGACCACGGCGACGAGGTCGTGGACGAGGCCGGCGACAAGCTCGACGAGAAGACCGCCGGCAGGTACGAGGGCCAGATCGACAAGGGCCGGAGCGCCGCCAAGGAGATGATCGATAAACATCTCTGACCGGCACGTGCCCCGCGGCACCCCATAGTCCAACCGGCCGGCACTTACGGCAGTGACCTGCGCGTTCCTAGCGTCGTGAGTGGTCAACCACCATTCACGGAAGGGCACTGGAGATGACTCTGGACTGGTTGCTGCGGTGGGGTGCCGTCAGCGGCGTGATCCTCGGCCTGTCGGTCGGCGTACCCGGGCTGATCGAGGCCTTCACCGGCGAGACCGCCGTCACCAGCGCGGTCATCGGCCTCGGCGCGGCCTTCGGGGCGCCGGCGCTGACCGCGTTGTACCTGCGCCAGGCGGAGGCGGCCGGTCGCTTCGGCGCGATCGCCTACGCGACGAACCTGATCGGGCTGGGCCTGTTCGCCGGCGTCGGGTTCGCCCTCAACCTCGTCGTGTTCTACCTCGACGAGGCCACCGTCGCGACCCTGCTGGCCGGGCCGACGAGGGTGGCGCTGCTCGCGAGCGCGGTCGTGTTCGTCGTCGGGACGCTGCTGTTCACCGTCTCGATGGTGCGCGCCGGCGCGTTCCCCCGGATCTCCGCCATCGGCTACGGCCTCAGCCTCACGCTGCTCGCGCTGCTGGCCCCGCTGCCCGACACGGTGTTCACGAGTCTCGTGCACGTTGCGGCCTGCCTGGCCCTGGTGCACCTGTCGATATCGTTGTGGTCGGCGCCGGCGCCCGTCGGGGACCGCCCGGCGCGCGTGGCCGTGGGCTGAGAACGGAGCGACGATGGCCGAGGTGGCGGGCGGGCGCCCGGCGGCGTGGGTGTCGCCGGTGGTCTACGCCGCCGTGCTCGCCGGCGGCCTCTACTTCCACGCCGTCGCCGGCGGTCAATTTTCCACTGTGGCCGGTTTCGTGGCCGGGCTGGCGGCGCTGTTCGGACTGGACCTGTCCGAGCGGCGCCGCTGGCCCGCGCGCACGCCGGTCGGGGCGGCGGTCGCGCTGCTCGTCGCGCGGCTGGCGCTGTTCGTGACGGTCGCGGCCCTCGACGGGTCGGGCGTGTCCCGGGTCCTGCTGGTGCTGGTGCCGTTCACGGCCTACTTCGCGTTCGGCCGCGCGGTCGCGGTCGCGTTGGGCGTGGCGTCCGTCGGGGTGCTCGTCGTCGGCTTCTCGCTCGCCGTCCCCCGCTGGTTCGGAAATCCGGAGTACGTGTCGGACCTGCTGATGTTCGGGCTGGGCGTGCTGCTGGCCGTGGCCATGGCGGCCGTGGCCGTCAGCGCCCAGGAGAGCCGGGCCCGGTTGGCCGCGTCCATGCGCGAGCTGGCCGAGCTGTCGGCGGCCGCCGAGCGGCTGCGGCTGGCCCGCGACATCCACGACAGCCTCGGCCACCACCTCACGGCCGTGTCCGTTCAGCTCCGCAAGGCGTCCGCGTTCCTCGACCTCGACCGGCCGGCGGCCGAGCAGGCGCTCGCCGACGCGCAGTGGTCGGCCGGCACCGCGCTGCGCGAGGTGCGCGAGTCGGTGGGCGCGCTGCGCGCCGACGCGACCCCGTTCCGGCTGGCGGCGGCGCTGGCCCAACTGGCCCGGCACGCGCAGGACGACGCGCTGGCCGTGCTGGTCGAGGTGACCGGCGACGAGGACGGGTACGACACCGCCACGCTCACCGCGCTCTACCGGGCCGCGCAGGAGGGCCTGACGAACGCCCGCCGGCACGGCGAGGCGACCGAGGTCCGCGTCGCGGCGCGGTTCGCCGACGACGCCGCGCGCCTCGTCGTCGAGGACAACGGTCGCGGCTTCCCGGCCGGGACGCCGGGCGGCGGGTTCGGCCTGCGCGGCATGCGGGAGCGGGTGGAGCTCCTCGGCGGTTCGCTGAACATCGACGGCGCCTCCCCCGGCCGCACGACGTTGACCGTGACCGTTCCCCGGGCGGCCACGTGACCTCCGACGTGCGCGTTCTTGTGGTGGACGATCAGCGGCTCATCCGGGACGGGATCGCCTCGCTGCTGGGTATCCAGGACGGCATCGTGGTGGTCGGGGCGGCCGCCGACGGCCACGAGGCCGTGGCGCTCGTCGAGGAGGTGGGCCCTGACGTCGTACTCATGGATGTGCGGATGCCGGGGATGGACGGCGTGGCGGCTACCGCGGAGCTGCACCGGCGGGCGCCGCGGTGCCGGGTCGTCATGCTGACCACGTTCGACGACGAGGAGTACGTGGTGGAGGCGCTGCGCGCCGGCGCGGTCGGCTACCTGCTCAAGGACCTGCCGCCCGAGGACCTGGCCAACGCGGTCCGGCTCGCGCACGCGGGCGTCGCGCCGTTCGACACCACGGTGGCCAGGCGGATGGCCGCGGCCCTGGCCCCGCCCGCGACGCCGGCGGCGCACGACGGGCTCACGGCCCGCGAGACCGAGGTCCTCCGCATGATCGCCACGGGCTCGACCAACCGCGAGATCGCCGCCCGCCTGTTCCTCAGCGAGGGCACGGTGAAGAACCACATCTCCCGCATCCTCACCCGCCTGGGCCTCCGCGACCGCACCCAGGCGGCGATCTACGCCCGCGACCACAACCTCCTCTGACGACGCTGGCGACCCGGGGCGGGAAAGTGCCCTGACAGGGACTTCCCGCCGCAGTTCGCTAGGCCGGCCGCACGATCAGTTTCAGCGCCGCGGGCCTTGGCGAGCGCCCGCCACAGCCGGGCGGCGTTGGCCGTGGCCAGGTGCAGATCGTGATCCACGCACCTACCCTATGCCGCGCCAGAACTGCGTCGTACCGTCCTCGCGGACCTCGAAGCCCAGGCGCTGCGCGGCGATCCGCAGCTCGCGCGCCTGCGTGGTGTCCTTGCCACGCAACGCCTTCTGCCGGGCGATGAGGATGGCACCCACCTCGGCCGGGACGTCAGCCGAGGCGCCGTCGAAGGCCCGGTAGCGGTGCGCGTGCGGGTCGGCCTCCCGCCATGGGTACCCGTGGGAGACGAACGCCTCGGCGGTGGCGGTCCGGTTGCTGGCGACGGGCTCGCGCGCCAGGTGGCGGCAGTCGGCGGCGAGCAGCACGAGGCGGTCCTTGTCGAGGAACACCGCGGCGATGTCGCGGCGAGCCACCGTCGCGGTCCAGCCCTCGACGTCGAGGCGCACCGCGTCGTCGGTGAGGGTGACGGTCGTCGCGCTCCGGTGCGCCGAGGCGGCCAGGGCCAGCCCGGCGAGCGCGCCCAGCGCGACGGCGACCGCGAGACGCCACGGGCGGTCGACCGCACCGACCGCCCAGAACAGCGGGCGGAACGGCAGCCCTCGCTCGAGGCTCAGGGCCCACCGCGCGAGCGGCGGCAGCAGCACGGCCGCCAGAACGCCGAGCGTCGGTAGGACGATGAACGTCGCCAGCCGGTCCGAGCGCGACATGGACAGCACGGTCGTCCGGGGTTCGCTGGTCACGATGCTCCCCAAGGGCTGGCGGCGGTGCGCCGGGTCACGGGCCATGTCCACCCACGTTAGGCACCCTCGCCCGTGTCCACAGCCGACCAAAGTCGACGTTCGCCCACGTGCTTTCGCGCCGACGACCAAACCCGATCCCTGCCATAACCTGAAACCCTGCGACGCGGGATCTTGGGGTGAGGTGGGCCGCGGCGATCTACGCGGGGCGGGGGCGGGCCGTGCGGCTCGGCATGGTCGGGCGCGGGGCGTGGGTGCGCTCGTAGCGGCGGAGAACCGCCTTGATCGTTTCCTCGACGACCAGGAGGCTCATCGAGATGGCGATCGCGGTCGCCCACAGCGTAGGGGTCAGGTCCACGGTGTCGAAGATGCGTTGGAGCAGGCCGATCGTGGTGACCACGACGATGGCCAGCAGCGCGAAGCCGTACCGGCGCAGTTGGGCGGCGCCCGGGATGGCGGCCCGGTCGAAGATGGTGCCGTGCTGGTCGCGGGAGAGGAAGCCGGCCACCAGATGCATGATCGACAGGGTGGTGAGCAGCATCGTGGCACCCATGACGGCGCCGCCCTGCGCGTGGCCGATCTGGTAGGCGATCAGCGACGCGACGGTCATGACCGCGCCCTGGACGCACAGCCGCACCCAGTCCCCCGCCGACAGCACCGGCGCGCCGACCGGCCGCGGCGGGCGCGCCATGAGGCCGGGCGTCGGCCGGTCGAAGCCGAGCGCGATGGCGATCGGCACGTCGACGACCATGTTGAGCCACAGGATCTGCAGCGGGTTGAGCGGCGCCCCGGCGGCGATGTTGAACACGCCCGCGCCGATGAAGATCGCGATGTACGCGACGAGCGTGGACATCTGGAAGCGCAGGTACTTGAGCAGGTTGTCGTAGAGGCCCCGGCCGTACTCGACGGCGCCGACGATCGTGGCGAAGTTGTCGTCGGTCAGGATCATGACGGCGGCCTCCTTGGAGACCTCCGTGCCGGTGATGCCCATGGCCACGCCGATGTCGGCCGCTTTCAGAGCCGGCGCGTCGTTCACCCCGTCGCCCGTCATCGCGACCACGTTGCCGTCGCGCTTGAGCAGCCCGACCAGGCGCAGCTTGTCCTCGGGCGCCACCCGCGCGATGACGCCGACGCCGTCAAGCTGGGACAGCAGCTGGTCGTCGGTCATCGAGGCGAACGCCTGACCGGTGATGGCGCGCCCCTCGATGCCCAGCTCGGTCGCGATCGCGGCGGCCGTCGTGGCGTGGTCGCCCGTGATCATCCGGACCCGGATGCCGGCGGCGTGGCACTGGGCGATGGCCGCCTTGGCCTCGGGGCGCGGCGGGTCGACGATGCCGACCATGGCCAGCAGCGTCAGGTTGCGGACCTGGCCGATGAGGTCCCCGGCCGGGTCGAACGAGGAAGGGTCGAGGTCGCGCTGCGCGACCACCATGACCCGCTCACCGGCCTCGGCGATGCGGTCGTTGCCGGCCATCGCGACGCCCCGCATCTCGTCGGTGAGCGGTGCGATGGCGCCGTCCGGTTCGCGGTACGCCGCGCCGCGCGAGATGAGCACGTCGGGCGCGCCCTTGACGTAGCAGCGGATCACGGGTTTCCCGGTGTCGCCGGCCATCTCGTGGAACGTGGCCATGAACTTGTAGTCCGAGTCGAACGGCACCTCGGCGACGCGCGGGAACGTTTTCCGGGTCTCGTCGATGTCGAGCCCGCCCTTGGCCGCGAGCACGATCAGGGCACCCTCGGTCGGGTCGCCGATGAGGTTCTCGCCGTCGAGGCGGGCGTCCGCGCACAGGATCATCGGCAGCAGGTACGGGTCGAGGTCGATGCGCTCGCCGGCGACGTGCTTGATCTCGCCGGTCAGGCCGTAGCCCTCGCCGGTGACGGCGAACCGGTGCTGGCCGGGGATGGCGAGCTGGCGGGCGGTCATCTTGTTCAGCGTCAGCGTGCCGGTCTTGTCGGAGCAGATCGCCGACGTGGAGCCGAGCGTCTCGACGGCCGGCAGGCGCTTGACGATCGCGTTGCGCCGCGCGATCTCCCGGGTGCCGATGGACAGCAGGGCGGTCACGACGGCCGGCAGGCCCGTGGGGATCGCGGCCACGGCCAGCGCGACGCCCGTGATGAACAGCGTGTTGAACGACTGCCCCCGGATCATGCCCAGCACGACCACCAGCACCAGCGCGGCCGCGGCGATGGACGCGATGACCTTCGACAGGCTGTCGAGCTGCTTCTGCAGCGGCGTCTTGTCGGCCTCCGTGCCGGCGAGCAGGTGCGCGATGTGGCCGATCTCGGTGCCCATGCCGGTCGAGGTCACGATCATCTCGCCCCGGCCGCGGGTCACCGACGTGTTCATGTACGCCATGCAGGTCCGGTCGCCCAGCGGCACGTCGGTGCCGGGCACCGCGTCGACGGACTTGCCGACCGGCAGGCTCTCGCCGGTGAGGGCGGCCTCCTCGATCTCCAGGGTCGCCGCCACGACCACCCGCCCGTCGGCGGGGACCCGGTTGCCGGCCTCCATGAGGACCACGTCGCCCGGGACCAGCTGCTCGGCGTCGACCTCGATGGCCTGGCCGTCGCGACGTACCCGGGCAATGGTCTTGAGCATCTGGGCGAGGGCGCGGACGGACTCCTCGGCCTTCGCCTCCTGCCGCAGGCCGATGACCGCGTTGAAGACGGTCAGCCCGGCCAGCACCAGCGACGTGCCGATGTCCTGCGTGACGATCAGGTTGACCACGGCCGCCACGAGCAGGATCACCTGCATGAAGTCGCGGTACTGGCGCAGGAACGCCGCGAACGGCGACTCCTTGCGGGCGCCGGCGAGCCGGTTGGGCCCGTGCGACGCGAGCCGCTGGGCGGCCTCGGCCGCGCTCAGGCCGCGCTCCACCGTGACGCCGAGCGCGTCGGCCACGGCGGGTACGGACTGGGCATACCACGTCGGCTTCTCATCCGCCTGCATCCGCACTCACCGGCCTTCCGGTCAAAAATGTACAACTGTGTGAGTCAGTGCTTCTCGGAAATGACGGACGTTAGCTTTTCCGTCTGCGCGGCCGTCCAGCCCGACGGCGGGACGACGGCGGCCCACGCCGCCACGCCCTCGGCGCCGTAGTTGTGCCCGTGCCCGTCGGGCACCCCCGTAGAGAACGCCATGTCGGCCGTCACCTGCCAGAACGTCACGAACGGGAACCACCGCATGGCCGGCAGCACGTCCGGGCCGCGCGGCTCCTCGAGCCAGTCCGGCCGGTGCAGCAGCAGCCGCGGCGTCCACCAGACGATCGGGTCGGACGGGTGCTGCAGGTACGCCACCCGGCCCGACTTCCACTCCCCCGCCGGCTGGTCCAGGTCGGGCGGGAGCTGCGCGAAGCGCACGATGCGCCCGTTGTCGTACACCGGCAGGATCTCCGGGGTGCCGGGCTCGCGGTCGGCGACGAACTCGCGCCACAGGCGGTTGCGGTTGGGCGGCCCGACCAGCAGCATCCCGTCGGTGCGGCCGGACATGTCGGCGGCGCCGGAGAACGCCGACTCGGCGCCGAACGAGCCGAGGCTCTCGCCGAACGCCACCAGCTTGGGCCGGTTGTTCTCCGGCAGCTCCGACCAGGCGTCGTAGACCTGGTTGAACAGCTCGCGGCCGGCGTCGCGGGCGCGCTCCTTGTCCACCAGGAACGAGATCCAGCTCGGCAGGTACGAGTACTGCATGCCGGCCAGCGCCGTGTCGCCGCCGTACATGTACTCCAGCGGCTCGATCGCCGCAGCGTCCACCCAGCCCGTGCCGGTGGTGGTGATGACGCAGAGCAGCTTGCGGCTGAACGCGCCGGTGCGCCGCAGCTCCTTCACCACGAGCGCGGCGCGCTCCTCGGTCGTCTCCGCCGAGTCCAGGCCGGCGTACACGCGGATCGGGTCGACCGGCTGCGCCACCCCGAACGCCGTCAGGTCCGCCACGGTCGGGCCCCCGGCGGCGAACGTGCGCCCCTGGTTGCCCAGCGAGTCCCACGGCGTCAGCGACCCGGGCCCGCCCGACCGGTTCGGGTCGGTGGGCGCCTCGACGCCGGGGTCGGTCTCGCTGTTCACGGTCGCGAACATGTTGTCGGTGACGGTGAAGAAGCCCTGGATGAGTACGCCGTTGACGATGCCGATCGTCAGCAGCGTCACGACCACGACGGCGGTGAGCCGGGCCGCCCAGCCGGGGATCCACCGGCCGGCGAACCCGCCCAGCTTGCGGGCGCTCAGCCGGATCAGCCGGCCGATCCCGACCAGCCCGGCGAACGCCAGCGCGGCCACGATGAACAGCGCGATGTAGCTGTACCCGGGCGGCGCGTCCACGCCCATCAGGTGGTGGATGTCGGTCTGCCAGCGCTCGGCGAAGATCAGCATGACGATGACCAGGACGCCCGCCACCCCGCCGAACCAGTACCAGGCGCGGCGCCCGATCACCCACCGGCGGCGGTGACGCATCACCACCGCGCGGGCCAACCACAACAGGAACAGACCCACGCCGTACCCGATGGCGGCGGAGATGCCGCCGATCAGGGCCTGCAGCAGCCAGTGGCGGGGCAGCAGCGACGGGGTCAGCGACATGCAGAGGAACGCGACCGCGAACACGGAGCCCACGAAGTCGTACCGGAACCAGCGCGCCACGCGGTGCATCCGACCCCTCCCTGTCTAGTGCCGGCCGGCCAGCGCGGCCGTCATGAGTACGCCGAGGCCGTTGACCGCCCAGTGCAGGCCGATCGGCGCGAGCAGGCTGCCGCTGCGCCGGCGCAGCTCGCAGAACAGGACGCCGGCCAGCCCGGTGAACGCGACGGCGCCGGCCACGGCGGCGACGACGCCGGGCCAGCCCGGGCCGACCACCGCCTCGACCGCCGGGTTCACCGCGTTGAGCCGCAGCGACGGCAGGACGTGCCAGAGGCCGAACAGCGCCGACGAGACGACGGTCGCCACGGCCGGGCGCCAGCCGCACCGGAGCAGCCCCCACAGCACGCCCCGGAAGGCGATCTCCTCGGGCAGCACGGTCGCCACCGGGATGACGACCAGGGCGGTGACGAGCGCCTGCGCCATCGGCACCTGGTACCGCTCGTCGAGGAAGGCCGAGCGGGTCGCGGGCAGCGCCACGCCGATGACGTAGACCACCGCGACGAGCCCGGTGAGCACCCCGGCGTAGACGGCGCCGCGCCGCAGGTGCCGCCGCCCGAGGCCGACATCGTCGAGGGAGAGGCCGGCCCACCGGGCCAGCGCGAGCAGCGTCACGGCCAGGACCGGTCCGATGACGAGCGTGGAGTTCTTCCGGGTGTAGTGCGCCGCCACGTTCGCGGCGATCAGCAGGCAGACCGTGACGATCAGCGCGACGACGACCCGGTTGCGGCGCATGTCACCGGACCTCCACGACGCCGGCGTTGACCCGGGGCAGTAGCAGCGCGACCACCATCCCGACCACGCCGATCACCGCGAGGACGGCCATGGCCAGGCCGTACGCCCGCTCCGGCGTGGCGGCGATGCCAGCGACGAGGATGGTGCCCGCGACCGCGGTGCCCAGGGTGGAGCCCAGGTTGGACACGCTGCGCGACAGGCCGGAGATCTCGCCCTGGAGGTCGTCGCTGAATGCGGACTGGACGATGTTGACCGACGGGGTCAGCATCGCGCCGAGGCCGAACCCGATGAGCAGCAGTCCCGGCTCGAACGCCACCGCCCGGTCGGAAACCGCCACCTCGGTCAGCAGGATCGCCACACCCGCGACGGTGATCGCGAAGCCGGCCACAATGAGGGTGCGCTGCGCCCGGCGCGTGGCGAACCGCTCGGCGCCGAGCGACGCGAGCAGCAGCCCGACCGTGGCGCCGGTGAAGATGATGCCGGTCTCGATCGCGTTGTAGCCGCGTACGACCTGCAGGTACGCCGACACCACGAACGAGGTGCCCATGAGGATCAGCCACTGGGCGTTCTGGGTGATCAGGCCGAGGTTCGCCGTACGGCTGGCGAACACACGCATGGACAACAGCGGCTCCTGCCCGGCCCGCTCCTTGGTCCGCACCGACCGGAAGAACAGCCACAGGACAGCGACGCCGGCGACGATCAGGGCAACCGCGAGCCAGGCGTTGTTGTCGGTCGCCATGATGCCCGTGACCAGCAGGATCAGCCCCAGGGCGGACAGCACGGCGCCGACGACGTCGAACGGCTTGGTGGGGTCGGCCGGCAGCGGGTCGGGCACCTTGCGGCTGAGCACCAGGATCACGGCGATGACCAGGGTCTGGAAGACGAACGCCATCCGCCAGCTGAGCGACGACGTGATGAGGCCGCCGATGAGCGGGCCGGCCGCCGCGCCGACGCCGCCCAGTGCGCTGATCGTGCCGAACGCGCGCGCCCGCGAGGTGAGGTCCGGGTAGAGCAGCGTCGTGAGGATGTAGACCGGCGGGATCAGTAGCGCGGTGCCGATGCCCTCCAGCAGGGAGTTGCCCAGGATGAGGACGCCCAGCCCGGGCGAGATCGCGCTCAGCAGGGCGCCGACGCCGTAGAGCAGCAGACCGACGACGAAGCAGCGCTTGCGGCCGAACTTCTCGGTCAGCTTGCCGCCGGGGATCATGAAGGCCGCCATGACCAGCAGGAAGATCGTGATCACGATCTGGATGCCCTGGACGGTGGTGTTCAGGTCCTCGCTGATGTCATTGATCATCACGTTCATGTTCGAGCCCGCGAAGCTGCAGATGAACTGCGCGAGCGCGAGGGGCGCGAGCACACCGCGCGGCACCTGAGAGTTCATGAACGCCTCCCGGAACCGCCGTTGCGACGGCCCCACCACAGCATCACGCGGACAAAGCCTAAATGGCTGTCAAACGCTCAAATCGGTAACAGGATGGCCGAAGCGGCTATCCATGGTGTCCGATGGTCGTTCCGCCCGACTCGGGACGGGGCCGCCATGGAGGGGACCGACGACCGCCCGGGCCATGTTCGAGCAGCCCGACCAGTTCGTCGCCGTCATGCGGCGGGTCCGGGCCGAGACGTCACCCTGAGCGGGCCACCGCGTCCGCGACCTCCGTACGGGACGCGACGCCCAGCTTGCGCAGAATGCTCGACACGTGCACCGCGGCCGTCTTCGGCGAGATGTAGAGCCGACGGGCCAGCTCGCCGTTGGTCATGCCGGCGGCGATGAGCAGCGCCACCTCGCGCTCGCGCGGGGTCAGCGCGGCCGCGCCCGACACTGCTCGACCATCGGTCGACGCCAGACCCAGCAGGTCCGCCACCGTGGCAAGCTCGGCCACCCGCCAGCCGCCCCAACCGCGCAGGAGCGACGTGGCTTTCGCCGCTTCCTCGGCTGCCTCCGCGCGCCGGTCCAGCGCCAGCAGGCAGCGGGCCGCGCCGACCCGGGCCGTGCCGCGCACGGACGGCAGCAGCGGCGACGCCTCCGCCGCCGACCGGAAGCCGGCCAACGCCGCGGCGTGCTCGCCGCGCGCCTCGGCCAGCTGCGCGCCGAGCACGAGCCGGTGCCCGTCCCAGGCGGTCGCGTCGATCAGCTCGTCGGCCAGGCGGGCGACCGTTTCGATCGGCAGGCCGATCGCCAGCGCGCCGGAGACCAGGTCGTGCGCCTGCGCGCCGCTGCGCCAGTACTGGGTCTCCAGCGCGGCCTCGAGCGCGGCGAGTTCGGTCGTCGCGGTGGCCAGGTCGCCGCGCCGGCAGGCCAGATGGAAGGCCAGCCCGGGCACCGTCGACGGCCACACCTGCGGGCGGGCGCGCAGGTCGTCGAGGATCTCGTCGACCAGGTCGAGGTCGCCCGACTCCAGGTAGAGGCCGGCGAGGAAGACCGCGTGGAAGTCGGCGCGCCGCCCGCGCCGTAGGAAGCCCCGGTCGCGCAGCCGGCCGTCGCGCAGCGCGGTGATCGCGGCCTTCAGATCCCCCGAGTACATGCCGAGGCGGGCCCGGCCGTTGTGGTACGCCGCGACGGCGAGCTTCTCGAACCCGCCCCGCTCGGCGTCGACCCGCATGCGCTCCAGCAGCTGGGCGTGCTGATCCGGGTCGTCCGGCGGGATGGCCTCCAGGGCGTTGTGCAGCGCCCGCGCCGCGAGCACCCACGCGCCGCGCCGCTCGGCCTCGTCGACCAGGCCGATGAGCAGGTCGCGGCCCTCCTCGGCGGTGTCCGGCAGCTCGCAGAGCGCGGCACCCTTCTCCACCAGCGCGGCCAGCCGGACGTCGGGCAGGTCGTGCTCCACGGCCGCCGCGAGCGCCCTGTCGGCCCAGTGGATGGCCGCGTCGAACTCGTCACGCAGCATCGACGAATGGGCCACCGCCGTCATGGCGAACGCGCGGTCGTAGCCGACCGGAAGGTCGCCGACCATCGCCTCGAGCTCCTTCGTCAGGGCCCGCATGTCGTCCAGCTCGTCGGCCTCCCAGGCCAGCTTGATCTGCAGGTAGACCGCGGCGGCCCGGTCGCGCGCGTCCACCGCGTACCCGTGCCACTTGCGGGCGTACGCCGCCGACTCGTCGAGGAGCCCGGCCAGCCATGCCGCGTCGGCGGCCAGCGCGAGCAGGCCCGGGTCGCCGCAGACCTCGTCCAGACCCATCTCGGCCAGCTCCAACGCCTGGTACGCCGAGCCGATGGACAGGTAGAGAGCCGCGCCCCGGCGGGCCGCGTCGACCATGTCGGCGTAGCGGCCGGCCGCCCGCGCGTGATGGGCGATCAGCGCCGGGTCCCCGCCCGTGCCGTCGGCGGCCAGCAGCGCGTCCAGCGCGGCCTCGTGCAGGCGGCGGCGCTGCCGGCCCAGCATCTGCCCGGTGATCGCCTCGCGCACCAGCGCGTGCCGGAAACTGAACTCGTCCTCGCCGGTCTCGACCAGCACGCCCCGGTCGACCAGCTCGCGCAGCACCGCGATGAGCGCCGCCTCGTCGGCCTTCGTCACGCTCGCCAGCAGGTCGAACGGGATACGGTGGCCCAGCACCGCGGCCGCCTCCACCGTGCCCGTAGCCGTGGCGTCGAGGTCGTCGAGCTGGCGGCGCAGCGTCTCCGCGAGGTTCCACGGCAGCGGGTGCTCGATCAGCTGCTCCAGGTCGTCGCCCTGCCAGCCGCGCAGCAGCTCCTCCAGGAAGAACGGGTTGCCGCCGGTGCGCTGGTGCAGGGCCAGCACCGCGCGCGCCGGCGCGGGGCGGCCGGTCGCGGCCGCCAGCAGCGCGGCGGTCTCGGCCTGCGTGAGGCGCTCCAGCCTGATATGGGTCACCGAGTACGCCCGGTCGACGCGCGCGAGCAGCGCGGCCGCCGGCTGCTTGCGGGTCACGTCATCCGGCCGGTACGTCCCCACGAGCAGCAGCGGGCCCGGTAGGTCGGCGATGCGTTCGAAGAGCGCCGCGCTCTCCGAATCGATCCAGTGCATGTCCTCGAAGATGATGACCGCCGGCGCGCCGGCGATGACGTCCGCGACGAGCCGCAGCCCCGCCTGCAACCGCTCACCCGCGCTGCGGGCGGGGTCGGTGAGCGCGTCGAGCCTGTCCGGGTCCACATCGTCGCGGCCGTAAAGAGCGTCGAGCAACACCTCGTACGGCCGTGCCAGCGAGCCGGGCTCCGCGTGACCGACCAGCGTGACGGTGCCCTCGGGCAGCCCGTCGAGCAGCTCGCTCACCATGCGCGTCTTGCCGATGCCCGGCTCGCCCGCGACGATCGCGACCTCAGGGCGGCGCGCCACCGCGAGCTGGCTCAACCGGCGCAGCTCGCGTTGGCGACCGATCATCACCGAGCTGGCGCCGTCGCGCGTGGTCCGCACGCCGCAAGGGTACCGGCGGCAGCGGACGTTTCCCGGGGCCGTTGCGCGACGGTGATCTTCCGTGGTGCGGCCGCCTGCATCGCCGCCGCCGATGGCGGGGCGCCCTCGGGCGCGGGGACGACGGTCGGTCGTCCCCGCGCCCCACGGCGTGCCCTCCGCTCCCCCCGGGCCGGGCGGAAGGCCGACAACAGCCGACGCTGCTGCGCCTCATCCCGGAACCGGCGCTGACGGTCGTGCGCGGCGGCGAGGGTGAACTCCTGGTAGAGATGCATGATCTGCTCCTGATCCCGGTGGCCGGCCCGGACGTCCGGCACTGGAACCAATCCTCGGCCGGCGCGGTCCCGTTGCCATCGGCATCGCATACGCATCTTCGGCTCGCCCGCGTACCTAGGTAGGCGGGCGACCATCCCTAGGTATGCCTAGGCGGTGTTCCGCGACGCCGCCGCAGCCACCAGCCCAGGGCTCCGGCCAGGAGCAGCACGGGCGGGATGGCGACGGCCCCGACAAGCGTCGCCCACGAGGTGCGCGCCGGGCCCCGCGTAGCGGCGGGCACCATCGACGCCGCGGCGCTCGACGGCGGGACGGAGGGACTGGCGGAGGCCGTCGGTGTATGGGTGGATCGAGGCGACGGTGTCGCGGTCGACACCACCGTCGGCCGTTGGGCCGGCGTGGTCTTCGTGACGGTGGGTCGGGTCGGCTTAGCCGTGGGGAACCGGTTGCTCGCGGAACCGGGCAGGTCCCGGGTGCAGATGCCGCTCTCGTACACGCAGATGATGAAGTCGACGTGGTTGTCCACGAAGCCCGGGTCGATGACGCCCTCGACGGAGAACCCCAACGCGGGTTCGAGTGGCGTCCTGCTCGTAAGCTTGAGCCGGGCGCCGACGCGGCGCGTGGCGCCGGACGCCAATGCCGTCTCGCACTGGCCACCACCGACCGGCTCGCAGTTGATCCAACCGACGAAGGTGAAGCCGTTGCCGCCAGGTTCGGTGAACAGCACCCGGGGCGCGTCCGCCGGGCCCTTGTTGCGGACGGACACCATGGCCGTGAACGTGTCGCCCACGTGCAGGTAGTGGTAGGTGCCGTCGGGTATGGCGTAAACGTTCGCCTTAGGGGTTTCCGTGGCACCCACCGGTGATCCCGCGAAGGCCACCGCCGGCGTGGACACGAGCAGCACCACCATCGCTGTGAGTATGCGCAACCCCACGACCAGCCTTCCCCGAATCGGATCAAGATCCTACGACACGCGCCCAGCGGAGTGGCAGGGGCGACATTCACTCCGCCACATGCGCACAGTTGGCGGGCTCCAGGGCCGTTCGCTCCGCCAGATGCGCACAGTTGGCGAGGTCGCGGCATGCCCGCCCCGCCAGATGCTCACAGTTGGCGAGATCCCGGCTCGCTCGCCCGGCTACATGTGCGCAGTTGGCGGGCTTGACGTGGGGCTGCTCGCCATATGTGCACATTTGGCGCGCGGGGTGGCGACAGCTTTTGTTCAATCGAGCAGAAGTTAAGTCGATCTAGACGATACATCTAGACAACCTCGCGTTAACAACCTACGGTCGTGACACCTGAACCGCTCGCATCGATGAAACGATCACGAGTGAGGCGCCATGACCCCCGGCACCACCGTGCAATCCCAACTGCTGTCGCTCCTGCGCGACGAGGGCCCACTGTCGCGGGCCGACCTCGCCAACCGGCTCGACCTGCCGCGTCCCCGGCTGCTCGCCGAGCTCGACCGGCTGGTCGCGGCCGAGCGCGTCCGTGAGGCCGGCCCCGCCGCGTCACGCGGCGGTCGACGGTCCACATTGGTCGAGCTGAACCCGACCATCCGGTTCGCGGCCGTCGACCTGGGCGCCACGTCCCTGGACATCGAGGTCACCGACGGGCGCCTGGAGACCGTCGCCGCGCACTCCGAGCCGGCCGACATCCGCTCCGGGCCCCGCGCGATCCTCACCCGCGTCGACGACATCCTGGCCAAGTTCCGGGCCGAGGGCGCCTACGACCGGCTGCAGGGCATCGGCATCGGCGTACCCGGGCCGGTCAGCTACCGCGACGGGGTGCCCGTGTCGCCGCCGATCATGCCGGGGTGGGACCGGTTCCCCGTCCGTGACCTGCTCAGCCGCGAGCACAACTGCCCCGTCGCCGTCGACAACGACGTGAACATCATGGCGATCGGCGAGCGGCACGGCGGCGTGGCGAACTCGGTCGACAACCTGCTGTTCGTGAAGATCGGGTCGGGCATCGGCTGCGGCATCTACGTCAACGGCCAGGTGTACCGGGGGCCGGGCGGCTGCGCCGGCGACATCGGGCACATCCAGGTCGACAGCCACGGCCCGGTCTGCGCGTGCGGCAACGTCGGCTGCCTGGAGGCGCTGTTCGGCGGCGCCGCACTGGCCCGCGACGCGCTCGCCGCCGCCCGCGCCGGCACCTCGCCCGCGCTGGCCGAGCGGTTCGCCACGCGCCGGG
>NZ_BAAALT010000120.1:0-996 GCF_039528515.1 Luedemannella flava | reverse complement strand
CGGGAACGCTCCGCGCCCCTTCCCCAGAGAGCCATCCCGTCGCCGTCGACCCGCGTGCCGGGAAGCGGGCCGGCCCTGGGCGGGCAAGGTGGAGCTCCCAGCGGCAGAACGACCTTGCCCGCCCAGGGCCGGTCTGCTCGGCTTGTGAGGGTCGATGGCGGCGGGATGGCGGACCATCCTGGAGCCTGAGGCTCCCGCCGGAGGCACTGCCTGTGCCACGCGGACGTGGCAGGGAGCGGCGGTCACGCCGCGACCGGTGCCGGCGGGAGCAACGGTCCGGACATCAGCGGGCACACGAACGATTCTCTGGTAGGGATCTTCGTTCTTTGATCTCTTCCGCCTCGTCAGGAGCAGCACCGGACGACGCAGGACGGAGATCGGGTTTACGAGTTCCACGTGACGGTGTCGGGCGACGGCCTGGCAAACCTCTCGTTGACGAGTCGCGGGAGTGAGGACCAGGTCCTCACCAACATCTCGGGCGTGCTCGACCCAAGCGATGCCGGGACGCTGGCGCGAGTGCTGGGTGCCGAGATGGCTGCGTTGGCGGCCTGGGACAGCGCCAAGGCGGCTGCTGCGCGGTCAGGGTCGCCGACCGTCGAGGAGAAGCGGCGGGAGTATCCGAACTACGGTCTGCCCTGGTCGGAGGGCGACGCTGAGCGGTTGCGGGCAAGGTTCAGAGCGGGCGCGACGATCGCCGAGCTGGCCTCAGAGTTCGGCCGGAACCCAAGCGGGATCACGTTGCGGCTGATCGTGATAGGCGAGCTGCAGGCAGGTCTGGGTGTCGTAATGGCCGCTGTCCGGGAAAGTCCGTCAGAGTCATCCTGAGCCTGCGTATCCGATAGGCCCGCGCGCCGGCCGATGCCGGCGCCCCAGCGCCGCCAGCAGGCCGAGTGCGCGGGCCGCGCCGCGCTTGCGCGGCGCCTTGATCCTGAAGAGACGGATTCGGCAGTACTCACGCACATCACGCTGCACATCACGCACATCACGCACATCACG
>NZ_BAAALT010000119.1:0-2696 GCF_039528515.1 Luedemannella flava | reverse complement strand
GCCGGCGGAACCACCGGCTTCGGGCCGGGCACCGGCGGCTTGGTCGGCGCGGGGCCGCGCTGCTGGGCCGCCTTCACGGCGGCCTCCTGCTCGGCCTTGAGGGCCGCGGCGCGCGCCTCGGCGGCCGCCACCTCGATGTCATGCGCGCTCGTCGGCTTGACCGCCGCCGGCGGCGGGGTCGGCACGGCCGTCTTACGAGCTGGTGCTGCCGGCGCCGCCTTCTTCGGCGGTGCGGGCCGAGCTGTTGACGCCGGCGACTTCGGCGCGCCGCTGGGCGCTGCCGGTGCTGCCGACGGTGCGGCCGCGGAGGGAACAAAGACCTCCCGCAGCCGGCGCGCGACGGGAGCCTCGATGGTGCTCGACGCCGACTTGACGTACTCGCCCATCTCGGTCAACTTCGCGAGCACTGTCTTGCTGTCAACCCCGAGCTCCTTCGCGAGCTCGTGTACGCGGGGCTTGCCTGCCACTGCACTCCTCATCCAGAGGTCGGCGGGCAGCCCCCGCTCGACCTCACTAGGGCACGTGAAGCCTGATCATTTCAGTGACTTCATCGGGTGCTCATGTGTGTCGTCCTACCTTGCGTTCTCCGGGTGGGCGGGCCCCACCACCGGTGTGTCCTACCGCTCCGACATACGCCGCGACCGGGCCGGCGTCGACGACGCCGGTCAACCGCAACGCGCGCCCGAAGGCGCGTCGCCGCTCCGCCTGCGCGAAGCAGGCCAGATCGGGATGCAGATGAGCACCGCGACCCGGCAACCTGCGAGCCTGGTCGGGCACGAGCCGCCACGCGGGCGACCCGACCGCGACCCCGTCGCCTGACGGCGCCTGGTCAGCGACCGCCGAGGCAACGACTCGAAGCAGTTGGGAGGCGGTCGCACGCTGCCGACAGCCGACGCAGGTGCGCACCACGGGCACGGACACCGTGCCGGACCCCGACCCCCGGAGGGCCGGTCCCGACGCACCGTCTGAATCCCCAGCTGGCACCGCCGTCGAATGTGCGGCCGACCGCGCACGACGTACCACTGAACAAGTCTACCCCGTGCGCCCGACGTTGCCGCCGGCCGGCTCAGTCCCCGACAGCAGCGGCCGGGGCGGCGGCCGCCTCGGTGTCCGGACGGATATCGATACGCCAACCGGTCAGGCGGGCCGCGAGCCGGGCATTCTGCCCTTCCCGGCCGATCGCGAGCGACAGCTGGAAGTCCGGCACCGTGACCCGGGCCGTACGGCTGGCCTCGTCGACGACCTCGACGCGCAGCGCCTTGGCCGGCGACAACGCGTTGCCGACAAAGCTCGCCGGGTCATCGGACCAGTCAATGATATCGATCTTCTCGCCGTTGAGCTCGCTCATCACGGCCCGCACCCGCGCGCCCATGGGCCCGATGCAGGCACCCTTGGCGTTCACGCCGGGGGCCGCCGAGCGCACCGCGATCTTCGTGCGGTGACCTGCCTCACGGGCGATCGCCGCGATCTCGACGGTGCCGTCGGCGATCTCCGGGACCTCCAGGGCGAACAGCTTCTTGACCAGGCTCGGGTGCGACCGCGACAGGGTCACCTGGGGACCCCGGAAGCCCTTGGCCACGTGCACGACCACGCACTTGATGCGCTGGCCGTGCTCGTAGACCTCGCCGGGCACCTGCTCGGCGTTCGGCAGCATGGCCTCCAGCTTGCCGAGGTCGACGCTCACGATGCCCTTCTCGGAGCGGCCCTCGTGCGCCTGGATGATCCCCGTCACAAGGTCGCCGTCGCGGCCCACGTACTCGCCGTAGTGGACCTCGTCCGTGGCCTCGCGCAGGCGCTGCAGGATGACCTGCTTGGCCGTCATCGCGGCGATGCGGCCGAAGTCGTGCGGGGTGTCGTCCCACTCGCGCAGCAGCTCGCCCTCCGGGCCGTACTCCTGGGCGTAGACGGTCGCGACGCCCGCCTTGTCGATCTCCACGCGCGCGTGCGGGTGCGCGTGGTCCGTGTGGCGGTACGCCGTGAGCAGTGCGGTCTCGATCGCGGCGAGAATCGTCTCGACCGGTATCTCGCGCTCCTGCGCAAGCGCGCGCAGCGCGGCGAGGTCGATGTTCACGCCTCGTCCCTTCCCTTTCCGTCCTCGTCATCGATCATCTCATCGATGATCAACTCGTCATCGTCGTCGGAGGAGTCATCGTCCTCGTCGGCCGCGAACTCCTCGCCGAAGTCGGCCTCGGCGAGGTCCGCCAGGCGGGCGAACTCGATCTGGACGTGGCCCGGGCCCAGCTCCCCGAAGGGCACCTCGTGCCGGGCCCCGCTGACGTCCAGCGTCACGCCGGTGGCACCGACCGCCACCACCCGGCCGGTCAGCATCTTCTCCCCGGCCTTGACCTTGACCAGCCGGTTGACGTTGCGGCGCCAGTGCCGGGGCAGGGTGAGCGGCCGGTCGACCCCCGGCGAGCTCACCTCGAGCTGGTACGCGTCGACGGTGAACGCGCCACCGCTCAGCTCGGCCTCGTCCAGCGCCGCCGACGCGGCCCGCGAGATCTCCGCCACATCGTCGAGGCTCACCCCGTCCTCGCCGTCGACGATGACCCGCACCACGTGCGTGCGACCCATCCGCGAGATCTTGAGTTCCTCCAGGTCGAAGCCGATCTGGCGGACCACGGGCTCGATGACCTCCTGCAGGCGCGCCCGCTGGGCGGTCAGATCGTCACGTCCGCCGCGCGGCGCGGCGGCCG
>NZ_BAAALT010000118.1:0-1394 GCF_039528515.1 Luedemannella flava | reverse complement strand
CCCGTCGCCGGGCGGGCGCCGGGCGGCGACTGCCACGGGCCGCCCGCCGGGGTGGCGCCGGTCAGGTCGGGGTCGGCCTCGGCGCCCGGCGCGGGCGGGACCAGGTGGTACGCCGGCTCGTGGTCGGGTTCGGCGGGGGTGGCGACGTCGTAGTAGGCCTCGTCGCGGGGCGGTGCGCCGGCGTCGGCGCGGAACGCGGTGAAGACCGGCGGAATGTACGCCGTCGGTGGGCCGGGCGGATCCTCCGGCGGCGGCGCGGGCGCCTCCTCGGGCGCCTCGGGTCCGCCCGTGCCGCGCGGGGCCACCCGGTCCCAGAAGATCTTCGGCTTGTCGGGCCGGCGTACGGACGCCTCCAGGGGCAGCACCATGCCGCGCCGGGGCCACTTGTGCACCGGCGTGTTGCCGGCACGCACCCGCACGCGCACCGGCGGGCTGTCGCCGAGGGCCACGTCGAGCTCCATCTCGCAGGTGCCCACAATGCTCTTCGTGGGCGCCGCGGACGCCCAGACGACCCTGCCCTGGCCGGGCACCGGCGGGTCGGCCTGCCGGTATCCGATGAGGACGACGCCGACCGCCACGAGCACGAGCAGCAGCAACGCGACCAGCACCAGGTTGATGTTGCCGGCGCCGATACCCATGGCCGTCATGAACACGGCGATGAGGACCGCGCCCGCGACCGTCATCCACTGACCGTCGGTCAGCTGGCGGCCCCGCCCCTTGCGCATGACGACCTCCCCACCGCGACGAAAGCACCCATTCGGCAGAACCCGTACGCTGCCTTGAAGAATTTCAGCACAGCCGACCCGCCGCGGTCGATGTGTAGGAAGTGGACAGTCGGCCGCACCTGGGGGGCGTATGGCGCGCGCGTTGTGGCCGTACCGCCGGTGGCCCGGGCGGGCATTGCTTGCTCAGGTACTGGTCGCGCAGGGTGTGCTGGTCGTGGTCTGGCTGTGCCGGCACGCGCCGGTCCTGATCTTCGCGGGCATCTGCCTGCTCGGGCTCGCGATCCTGGTCGCCACGTTCGGGCGTAGCGACGGGCAGTGGTTCGCGGCGCACCTGTGGCGCCGGGTCCGGTACGTGCGCCGCCGGCGTCGGGCCGCCGTCGAGGTGCTCGCGGGTGAGCTGGGGCGCGCGCACGCCGACCCGCTCGACGCCCGGCTGCGGTCGCTGGCCCCCGGGCTGGTGCTCACCAGCGTCGGGGACGTGGGCGTCGGGCTCGACGAGGGCGGCTGGTTCGCCGCGGTCGAGGCGGGTGCCGGGGCCGGGCTGCCGCTGGCCGAGGTCGCCGCCCGGGTCGGGTGGTCGCGGTCGGACGCGGTCGACACCGGGCTGTCGGCCGTCCAGGTCGTCGTGCCCGGCGGGCCGGCGCCGACCGGGGCGTGGGTGGCGGTGCG
>NZ_BAAALT010000117.1:0-14411 GCF_039528515.1 Luedemannella flava | reverse complement strand
CGGTTCACCGTCGACCCCGTCGCCGACCTGCACCAGCCCATAAGTACGACCGAGAAGCGGCGGGCCCCCGACGGGGTCCGCCGCTCCGCACGGGACCGGGGCGGCCCCTGGGTAGGGGCCGCCCCGGCATTCTCAGAGCGTGCTTATTCCGGCCTAACTGCGGCTCCAGCGCTGGTTGTTGCCGCCGTTGCAGGTCCAGATCGCGACCGCGGTGCCGTTGGCGGTCGCGCCGCCGGTCACGTCCAGGCACAGCCCGGACTCCACCCCGACGACGGTGCCGTCGGAGTTGAGCCGCCACTGCTGGTTCGCGCCGCCGTTGCAGGTCCAGATCTGCACCCGGGTGCCGGCGGTGGTCGCGTGCCCGGGAACGTCCAGGCACTTGTTGCCGTACACGATCAGCTGGTTGCTGGAGGTGGCTGTCCACTGCTGGTTGCTGCCGCCGTTGCAGTCCCAGATGGTCAGCTGCGTACCGTCGTTCTGGCTGGCGTTCGGCACGTCCAGGCACCGGCCGGACGCGACCCCGCGCAGGACGCCGCTGGAACCCGTGTTGCCGCCGCTGCCCGGCGTCACGGTCAGGTTGTCGAACTGAGCGGTGATGCCCTGCCCGGTGGCGTAGCCGACCTGACCGGCACCCGACGTGTAGTCGGTGACGGTGCCGACGGTGGTGCCGTTGATGGTCGCGGCGATGCTCGCGCCGCTGAACCTCAGCGCCAGCGTGTGCCAACGCCCCGTGCCCAGCGCGGCGACGCTGCCGCTGGCCAGCGTGCGCACGTTGCCGCTGGTGTTGTTGCTTATGATCGACCACGCCCCGCTGCTGTTGACCCGCAGGTAGTAGGCGTTGAGGTTGCCCGGCGACTGGAACTGGTATACGGCGGCGCGGCCGATGAGCTGCGCGTAGCCGGACTTCTCCAGCAGCACGTCCGAGGAGACCGTGTAGTTGGTCCAGCTCAGGTCACCCAGCAGGGTGTACGGCTCGGCCGACCCCGAGGTCCACCTGATCGGCGCCTGCTCCGACATCTGCCGCACGCACCGACCGGACCGGTCACCGCCGCACGCCACGATCTCGAACGAACCCTGCGCGTCCATCAGGTACTTCGCCTCGCTGGCGACCGCGTAGCTGTCGAACGTGTCGCTGTAGGGCAGCGGCAGCGTCCCCTGCGCGGGGCTGGTCGCCGTGCCCTTACCCTGCCCGGACGTCGTGGTGATGCTGTAGACGTAGCCGGGTTGGACGGTGAGCGAGAAGGCACCGCCGGACGGCGTGAGGACCGCGCTGCGCACGAAGTGGTCCGCCGGGTTGTTGGACCGCACGTTCGTGGACCAGACGGACACGGTGCCCTGCGACAGGCCCCCGGTCACGGTGAAGTTGAGCGTCTGCGCGCCGCCCGCGTCCATCGTCTCGATGATGGTGCTGTAGTCGCCGCCGGTCGGCGACCGCAGTGACACGTAGCTGCCGTTGTTCTTACTGCCACCGATGTACCCGCTGGAGGAGTCCAGATACCGCCAGCCGGGCGCGGTGAACTGCGTGGTCTGCGCCATCACCCAGGCGTTCTTGCCGATCGAGTAGTAGCCCGACCACGGCTGCGGGGCGACCGCCACGCCCATGGTGGCCCACGGGATGTTGGGCGTGATGGCGGCGATGATCGGCCAGTTCATGTAGCCGGTCATCTTCCCGTCGATGTACCCGCGGTTGATACCCCGGGCGAGCGCGTTCGCGCCGGCGTTGTAGTCGTCGGACCCGTTCTCGCTGGCCCACAGCGGCTTGCCGCTGTTGATGGCGTTGCCCGAACTGGGGCAGTCGGTCTGGGCGCTGCGGTAGCCGCACACGTAGTGCGAGCCGTAGACGGCCACGGCCTGACCGAACGCCGGGTCGCGCAACGCTTCGTCGGCGGCGCCCCAGCCGAAGTCGTCCGAGGCGATGATCTTCACTCCGGAGTACCCGCTCGAGTTGAGCGTGGAGCGCAGGTTCTTGTACCAGGTGGTGTTGAAGCCCTTCTCGTTCCAACCGCCGAGATAGTCGATGGTCAGCCCGTGCGAGGTTGCGCAACCCAGCCAGTGCACCAGGTAGGTGATGGCGTCGTTGGTCCAGAAGTTGCTCCCGATCCAGCCGGGGGCACCCCAGGTCAGGCCGACAATCTTGATGTTGGGGTTGCGCGAGCGGGCCTGTGCGGCGAGCCACCACTGGTACCCACGGTTGCAGTTCACGACGCCGCGCGTGTGCTCGTGGCTCGGCTCGGCGCCGGACGTCGTGTTGGTGTCGCCGCCGATCTCCAGCTTGAGCAGCTGCACCGCCGCGCCGTAGCCGGGCTTGAACAGGTAGTCCAGCAGCTGCGTGCGCTGCGGCTCGGGGTAGTCGATGAGCAGCCGCGTGTTCCCGCCGCCGCCGCTGATCGCGCCGACGCCGTCGAACACCCGCCCGCCGGACGAGCCGTTGATGGTGATCGCCGTCGCGGCCTCGGCCGGCGCGGCCGCCACGACCGCCCCGACGGTGGCCGTCGCGGCCACCACGAAGAGCGTTACCAGACGGCGCAGGGCGCCGCCACGTTGAGATCTCATGCGTCCGTCCTCACCGAAGGGTCCACTGCTGGTTGGTCCCCCCGTTGCAGGACCAGAGGATGATCTTCGTGCCGTTCGCCGTGGCCGCGCCGTTGGCGTCCATGCACAGCCCCGACTGCACGCCGGTGATGGTGCCGTTGGAGTTGAGGTTCCACTGCTGGTTGTTCTGGCCGTTGCAGTCCCAGATGATCACCTGGGTGCCGTTCGTCGTGCCCCGGCCGGAGGCGTCGAGACACTTGTTGCCGTACACCTGAAGTTGCCTGTTGGACGTGTAGGTCCAGGACTGGTTGGACTGGTTGCTGCAGTCCCACAGCTGCACCTGGGTGCCGTTGGCCGTCGTGGAGTTCGGCACGTCGACGCACCGACCCGACTGGTTGCCCACGAGCTGGCGACCACCAGCCGGCGGACCGGACGTGGGTGGGCCGGACGTGGGTGGGCCGGACGTGGGTGGGCCGGACGTGATCGGCTGCACGCCGGCCCTGGACATCACGGTCTGCGCCCCGGACGGCCAGTTGTTGTTCGAGACCGTCACGTTGCCGGAGACGACGTTGCCCCGGTCGCCGTTGGTGACGTTGGTGCTGCCGTTCGTGCTCCAGTTGTTCGTGACCGTGAAGTTGCCCATGTTCTCGGCGTAGTAGTAGTTGGCCGTGGCCCACGTACCCGTCGACGAGAACACGTTGTTGGTGGCGGTGTAGTAGCGCGAGCCCTCGTCGAAGTAGAGCCCGAACCAGCCGTTGGTCCGCAGGCAGTAGTTGTCGCGGATCGTCCCGCTCGGGTTCGCGGACAGGGTGTAGATGCAGCCGCCGTCGGTCATCTGCTGCATGACGTCGTGGATGTAGTTGCCGATGAGCCGGTTGTTCGACGCGGTCGTCGCCGTCGAGTAACGTGGCTGGTACTTGTAGAGGCCCCGGTTGGCGTAGTGGTTGCTGCCGCCGGCGTCGTTCGCGCCCCAGCCGTACCCGAGCGAGATGCCGGTGTACGGCATGTTGTAGATCTCGTTGTACGACAGGGTGGCGTTGGTGACGTAGGTCGTGAAGGCCGAGACGACGCCCCGGTACTCCAGACCGAGGTCGTGGATGCGGTTGTTGCTGACCGTGATGTCACGGTTGACCATCCGCTGGTCGCTCGGGTGGTGGGCGTCGGCGCGCACGCCACCGATCACGACGCCGCCGGCCACGTTGCGGGCGATCTCCGAACGGCTGACCGTGATGTTGCTGGCGCCCAGGCCGACGCCGCTCGCGTGCGCGTTGGCGTCGTTGCCGATGCCGATCGCGGTCTGGCCCAGGTTGACGAACTGGTCGTTGGTGAAGGTGATGTTGTTCGCGGCGGAGACCTGCACCGCGGCGGGCATCTGGCTCCAGTTCGGCCGGGCGGCCTCGAACTGCTCGCAGCCCTCGTTGCACGACCCGAAGCTCGGCCAGTTCCAGTTGCCGGCGATGTAGGAACCGGTCTGCTGGTCGGCGTAGCCCTGGTTGCTGCTCGCGCCGAGCCAGCTCGTGCCGGTGAACGTGATACCGGAGAACGCGATGTGGTGCGCCGGCGCGTCGTACGTGCCACCGACGCCGACCAGCGACTGCAGCACCGGCATCTCCACGCTGACCGTGCTCATGTTCTGGCCGGACAGCGGGATGTAGTACAGCGTGCCGGTGCCGGTGTTGAGGTACCACTCGCCGGGCGAGTCCAGGAACTCGTACGCGTTGATGATGTAGAGCGGCCCGGCCCGGTGCGGGTAGTTGAAGACGTCGTACCCGAAGGTGTTGTTGCTCCAGCCGGGCTGCTGCATGGTGATCTGGCCGCCGCTGATGCTCTGCACCGAGACGTACCGGTCGGTGAACGAGTTGACGCTCTCCACCTGGACGCGGTTCTGGTTGGCGACATTGTTGAGGTAACTCAGCGCGCCGTTGGTGAACCGCATGCCCGAACTGTTGAAGGTGAAGTCCGCGCGGTTGAGCTGGGTGCGCGCCCGGGTCGCGAGGTTGCCGTTGACGTAGAGCTGGCGGGGGTCGACGCCGGTGCCGACGTTGGCCCGCCAGATGTTGCGTCCACTGTCGGCCACCGACCATCCGGTGACCGCGCGGGCGCCGCTGATCACCGGCCGCGCCGACGGGGCGGCCTGCCAGCTCACGGTGCGACCGTTGGTCCCGGAGTCGGCCGCGGTGAACCGCAGCGGTGCCGACGGCCGGTACACCCCGTCGGCCAACTGGACGACGATGTCGTCGGACATGTTGCTGTTGATGGCACGCACCGCCGACTGCGCGGCGGATAGCGAGCACGGCTCGGCGGACGTACAGGTGGTGCCGGTGCCGTTCGGCGCGGCGTAGATCGTGGCCATGACCGCCGAGGCGGGCGAGGCGAGCGCCACGACGACGCCCGCGGCGATCACGGCGGCTGCGGTGGCGCCGGCCATCACCACCCGGCGCCTCGTGCGGGTAAGGGGTCGGAACATCGAATCTCCTGAGGTGGACGAGAGGTGGTGGTCAGCGGTAGCCGGCGGCTACGACGTTGGCCTGGATCGCGTTCTCCGTGGCGTCGGACGGGTAGCCGGCGACGATGGCGCCCTCGTAGAAGGTGCCGGCGCTGAGGTTGGCGCCGCCGCCGGGCTTGCAGCAGTCCCCGCCGCTGCCGAGGATGATCGCGCCCTGCTTCTTCATCGGGCTGTATCCCGGGGGCAGCGAGCCGTCCCACAGCGTGTAGAGGCTGCCGGACTGGGCGTTGCTGCCCTTGATGGCGAACCGGGTCGTGCCGTTGTTCTTGAGCGTCGCCGTGACGAACTTGCTGGTGAAGGCGCGCTGGTTGGAGTTCCACGACTGGCTGCCGCCGGAGTACAGGCCCCATTCGAGGTCGGCCTGCACCCACGGCCCGGAGCCGGAGCAGCCGCCGAACCAGCACTGGGTGCTGAAGTTGATGGCGTCCATCGCCCCGGCGGCGTCGGCCGACCGCGTCGTCTCGCTGTTGCCGTAGTCGAAGCAGCAGCCGCCGTTGACGTGGGTCCCGCTGGTCACCATGTACATGCCCTCGGGCGCCGCGCCGGTGGGCACCCCGGTCAGGTGCCCGTCGCGCCAGTAGCTGTTGCCGGGGTTGATGTAGAGCGAGTACGCCTTGTTGCCGCCGACGGTCAGCGACTCGGACGTGGCCGTCGCGGGCCTGCTCGAGGTGGAGCCGGGCACGACGCTCGAACCCTGGTACCACAGGTCGTTGCCCCGCCCGGACTGGTCGTAGACGACCGTGATGACGCAGGTGGTGTTGACGCAGAAGGAGTCCTGCGCGGCGGCGTTGGCCGTGCCGCCCGCGGTGAGCACGCCGATGTTGCGGGTCGTGTTGTCCGACGACCGCCGGACCTGGTAGAGGTTCCCGGCGTACGTGCGGTAGAGCGCCCGGGTGGTGCTGTGCGCGGCCACGCACGGCGTCCCGCCCGAGGCGTAGATGTCGCACGGCCCCGAGCCGGCCGGCGGGGGCGACGTGGGCGGCCCGGACGTCGGGGTGCCCGTCACCTGGGTCCACTGCTGGTTCGTCTGGCCGTTGCAGGACCAGAGGATGATCTTCGTGCCGTTGGCGGTGGCCGCGCCGTTGGCGTCCACGCACAGCCCCGACTGCACCCCGGTGATGGTGCCGTTCGTGTTGAGGTTCCACTGCTGGTTCGTCTGCCCGTTGCAGTCCCAGATGATCACCTGGGTGCCGTTGGTCGTGCCCCGGCCGGACGCGTCCAGGCACTTGTTGCCGTACACCTGCAGTTGTTTGTTGGAGGTGTACGTCCAGGACTGGCCGGACTGGCCGCCGCAGTCCCACAACTGCGTCTGGGTGCCGTTGGCCGTCGTGGAGTTCGGCACGTCCAGACAGCGGCCGGACTGACCGCCGACGATCGGCGTCGGTACGCCGACGGTCGCGGCCGACGCGACGCCGTGGCCGGTCGACAGCGCCACGCCGCCGGCGAGAATGGTGACAAGCAGCGCGCCGAGAAGCGGCGACAGGCGCCGCACATTTGAGGAAGTCATGCCTACACCGCCGTAATCGTCCACTGGTTGTTGGTGCTGTTGTTGGGCGTCCACATGCACACCGTCGAGCCGGACGTGCCGTTGCCCATGCCGTCCAGGGCCGTGTTCGTGCCCCGGTTGATGAGCTGGTAGCGGCCGTTGCCCAGGTTGACCAGGCGCCACTGCTGGTTGTTGCCGCCGTTCCACGGCGCCTGCCGGGCGTTGGCGCCGTTCGCGGTGTTGCCCCAGCTGTCGGCGACCATCCCGTTGGTCCGGTTGACGATCCGGTAGTAGCCGCCGCCCAGGTCGACGAGCTGCCACTGCAGGTTCGTGCTGCCGTCCCAGTTCCACTGCTTGAGCACCGCGCCCGACGCGACGTTGCCGCCGCTGTCGAGCACCAGGCCGGTGGTCGCGTTCGCGATCCGCACGTAGCCGGTGATGCTGCCGGCGCCCAGCGTCGGGATCGTCCCGGAGAACGTCAGCTTCACCACGTACGCCGGCGCGCTGAAGGGGGCGCTCGACGGCAGTGTGATCCGCAGCCCGCTGCCGTCCTGGGTCCGGTTGGGCAGGTCGAGGTAGGTGCCGGCCGCCGAGCCGAGCAGCTGCGCCGACGTCAGCGAGTTCAGGTTGATCCGGTTCGCGTTGAGGGTGGTGATGTTCAGCGTCGATCCCGGCCAGCCCAGCACGGTCGCGTACAGCACGCGGTTGTCCTTGCTGCGGGTGAACCGGATGTCCTGCGCCGTCCCGGCGCGTGGCGTGGTGAACGACCCGCCGCCCATCTGCGTCGGTCCCTCGCCGAAGGCCGACCAGGCGCGGGTGGCGTAGATGGACTCGCCGAAGCGCTTGAGGTAGTCACCGATGCCGAGCAGGATGCCGCGCTGGCCGCCCGGGATGGTGCCGTCGGCCATGGGCGCGATGTTGAGCAGCATGTTGCCGTTCTTGCTCACCCGGTCGATGAGCGAGTGCAGCATCTGGTTGAGCGAGTAGTAGCCGATGCCGACCGTGTAGCACCAGCTGGAGCTGGAGATGCTGTCGTCGGTGAGCCAGTACGGTGTCTGCAGTCCGGCCGGCCCGCCCCGCTCGTAGTCGAACACCTCGCCGAGGTTGTTGAACCCGTCCTTGTACGTCGCGACGACGTCGGAGTTCCAGGCGACCGCCCGGTTGTAGTAGTACGCCAGGAAGTTGAGCCGGTACGACTCCGGGATGGTGTGCAGGTTGAAGTCCTGCCAGATGATGTCGGGCTGGTAGCCGTCGACGATCTCGCGCAGCTTGTCCTGCCACAGCTGGTACTCCGCCGGGGTGCCGAGCTGGCCGTAGAGTTTGCGCAGGCTGGCGTCCGACTGCTGCGGCACCCACTGGTAGAACCCGGTGAAGTTGTACGCGTGGTGCATCGCGACGAGCAGCCGCAGCCCTTTGGCCCGGATGGCGTCGGCGTGCAGGCGCAGCAGGTCGAGCCGCGGCCCCCGGGTCACCGAGTTGTACTCGTTGACGCTCGAGTTCCACATCGAGAACCCGTCGTGGTGCTCGGCCACCGGTCCGGCGAACCTCGCGCCCGCGTCGACGAACAGTTGCGCCCACTCATCGGGGTCGAAGTTGCCGCCGGCTGACCGGAGCCTCGGGGCGAACTGCACCCAGTTGCCCGCCCGGTCGCGGGCCCCGTTGATGAAGTTGTGGTACGGCCAGACCGAGGGGTCGCCGTACACGCTCCTGTGGTGGTTGTTCTCGCCTGAGCCGTTGTTGTACATGTTGCGCGGGTACCACTCGTTGCCGTACGCGGGGACGCTGAAGGCGCCCCAGTGGTAGTAGATGCCGAACTTGGCGTCCTGGAACCACTCCGCGGCGGGCGGGTGCTGGTTCACGGACGACCAGGTGGCGGTGTAGCTGCTCGGGCCGACGGTCGCGGCGGCCGCGGTGGCCCGCAGCACGCCGCTGGCCGCGGCCGCTCCGGTGATCCCGGCCGCCGCGAGCAGCCGTCGGCGGCTGATCCCTGAGGTGGATGAGCGCATGACAGGTCCTCTCGGAAGAAGCTCAGTCAGGGACGACGGTTCGTCCATAGGCCGGCGCCGTTGTTAGCGTTAACAACCGGTTCCGGCGGCGCCGGCCTATGGAGGTATGACGTCTGATGACCGAGGAGCCTGCCAGAATGCCCGCGACCGTTCAATAGGTCGCTTCCTATTTGTCTCGACCCTCAGCCAGCGCCTCTGCGCGGCGTTGATGCGATGGAAAACGGGGACGAGTTTCCAATTCCGACTCGCTGCGCAGAGGGCTGGTAACGGTTTTCGTGAATTATTTGCCGGCTATACCGGTTGATCGCCCTACGGGCTGGAGCAGGTCAGCGCGGGACTCGACGGGGTGCCGTTGGCCAGGAACCCGAACGTCGTCGACCCGCTCGGCGCCAGCGACCCGTTGTACGAGGCGTTGGCGACGGCAACGGTCGAACCGCTGGCGCTCATCGTGCCGTTCCAGACCTGGGTGACGCTCTGGCCGCTGGCCAGGCTCCACCGGACGGTCCAGCCGTTGACGGCCGCGCTGCCGGCGGTCACGGTGACCTCGCCCTGGAAGCCGCCGGACCACGAGTTCACCGTGCGGTAGGTCGCGGTGCACGACGTGCCGGACGACGGCGTTGTGGGCGGGCGCGACGAGGCCGGCGCGCTGGTCGGTGGGCGCGACGAGGCCGGCGCGCTGGTCGGCGACCGCGAGGTGCCGGGCGCGCTGGTCGTGGGCGGGGTCGAGGAGCCGCTGGAGAACTGCGTGAAGAACCTCCAGACCTCGTCCTTCGTCCAGGTGCGCCAGCCGTCGCAGGAGCATCCGTCGATCGGTCCGGGGGTGTGGCCGCCGTCGAACGCCGCCCACACGACCGGGTAGCCCGACCGGCATCCGGAGTAGGTGGTGACCCGGTGCGACAGGCTGCCCTGCGTCGGCTCTGGCGGGTTCTGCGCGGTGCAACCGTTGTTACGGACGAACCGGTCGCGCAGCGACCGCCCGTTGGAGATGCTCAGCACGCTGTCGCCGAGGCCGTGCAGCCCCATGTACGCGATGGGCTGACTGCCGCCGCTGCACCCGCTGAGCTGGGCGCCGGAGTAGACGGCCACCGCGCGGAAGACCGTCGCCCGGGCGCACGCGATCGCGTAGCTCATGCCGCCGCCGTAGCTGAAGCCCAGGGCGAACAGCTGCGTCGTGTCGACGCACAGGCCCGACTGGAGCAGCGCGACCAGGTCGTCCACCAGGGTGAGGTCCTCGCCGCCGGAGTTCGCCCAGCCGTTGTTGAACCCCTGCGGAGCGACGAAGATCGTGCTGTTGTTCGCCTGCGCCCGCAGCCCGTAGTAGGACCAGTTGTAGCCGTCGGTGCCGCCCGAGTCGACGTCGTTCGCGGTACCTCCCCGCCAGTGGAACCCGAAGATCAACCGGTACGGGCGGTTCATGTCGTAGTTGTCGGGGATCCTCAGGATGTAGCTGCGGCTCTTGCCGCTGCTGGTGATCGTGCGCTGGCCACTCGTCAGCGTCGGTGCCTTTCCACAGCCGGCGGTCGCCGCGTACGCGCTGGGCGCGGGTCCGCCGACGACCTCCTTCAGCACCAGCGCTCCGGTCGCCGCCACGAGCAGTGCCATGGCCGCGACCGTCGCTGCGGTCGATCGTCGTCTTGTCATCTGGACTCCTTGCGGCAGGCGGCTGCTCGTCGGGCCGCTGTGGCCCGACGAGCAGCCGCGCGGGTGCTATGGGCTGGTGCAGGTCAGGGACGGTGTCGTGGCGGTCCCGTTGGCGAGGAAGCCGAACGTGGTGGAGCCGGCCGCGGCCAACGAACCGTTGTAGGAGGCGTTGGCGACCGAGGCGGTCGAGCCGCTGGTGGTCAACACGCCGCTCCAGACCTGCGTGATGGTCTGACCGGAGCCGAGGGTCCACCGGACGGTCCAACCGTTGACGGCGGCACTGCCGGCGGTGACCGTCACCTCCCCCTGGAAGCCGCCGGACCAGCTGTTGGTGGTCCGGTAGCTCGCGGTGCAGGCACCGGTCCCGGGCGTCGTCGGCGGCACCGACGGCGAGCGCGACGTGACCCCGGCGCTCGTCGTGACCACCGCGCTCGTGGGGGGCGCGCTGGTCGGCGGGCGGGTGGTCGGCGGCGCGGTCGTCGGCGGCGCGGAGGTCGGCGTGGTCCCGCTGCCGGTGAACTGCCACCAGTTGAGGTTGAGCAGGGAGCCGCTGCCGCCGGTGAAGCGCAGGTACAGGTCCTGCGTTCCGGTGGCGCCCGAGACCGGGCAGGAGACGCTGGTCCAGGTCTGCCACCCGCCGGTGCCGGATACCGTGCAGGTGCCCACGAGCGTGCCCGTGGCGCTGCCGAGCCGCAGCTCGATGCGGCCACCGCTGGTGCCGGAGGCCACCCGCGCCGTGAACGACGAGGCGCCGGTGCCGAAGCCGACACCCTTGACCTTGATCCAGTCCCCGTTGTCGATGAAGCTGACGTTGCGGCCGCCCTCGCTCGCGGCCTCGGTCTCCACACCGGACGAGAATGCGATGCTCTCGCCCTCCTGGCGCACGTACGGGTCGACCGTGCCGACCTGCGGGGCGCCGTTGGTCGTCATGGTGATGGTCGGGATCGTGCCGTCGGAGTTGTAGGAGAACTTCTCCACCGCGACCGAGCGGGTGAAGCCGCCGCCGCCGGGCAGCGCGCCGTTGTGGTAGAAGAAGTACGACCCGCCGTTGAAGTCGATGATGCCGGCGTGGTTGGTGAAGCTGGACCCCTGCGTCGGCATGATCGTGCCACGGTAGGTCCACGGCCCGGTCGCGGTCGGCGCGGTGGAGTACGCGATGAACTCCGAGCAGCAGCGCGCGGCGAACACCATGTAGTACAGGCTGTTGCGCTTGTACAACCAGGGGCCCTCCTCGAACAGGGTGGGCCGGTTGGCGTCCCCGGTACGGGCGCCGAATCCCGAGGTGGTGAGCTGGACCTTCGTCGGGCTGCCCGAGTACGAGGTCATGTCCGCGTTCAGCTTCACGTACCACAGGTCGGGGTTGCCCCAGTACAGGTAGGCCTGCCCGTCGTCGTCGATGAACACGGTCGGGTCGATCTGCCCGTTGCTGACCAGCGGACGGCCGATCGCGTCGGTGAACGGCCCGGTCGGGCTGTTGGACACCGCGACGCCGATGCCCATCTGGCCGGTCGCCCGCACGGTCATCGGCACGTACCAGTAGAACTTGCCGTTGCGGTAGATCGCCTGGCCGGCCCACGCGTCCTTGCTGGCCCAGCTGAAGCTGGCGATGTTGAGCGGCGAGCCGTGGTCGGTCCAGTTCACCATGTCGGCGGACGACCAGACCCGCCATTCCTTCATCGTGAACCAGGTCGAGTTGTCCTCGTCGTGTCCGGTGTAGAGGTACACCCGGCCGTTGTGGACCAGCGGCGCGGGGTCGGCGGTGTAGATGGTCTGGACGATGGGGTTGTCGGCCCTGGCCACCCCTTGTACGACCGCCACCAGCCCGACGAGGGACAGGACGCTGGCCGCGATGGCGAGTCCTCGTCGGAACCTGGCGGTGAGGTGTGCGGGTCCTGCTGCGTACATAACGGTCCCTCGCAGTTGATGAGTGAGCGTTGTGGATTCGTCGACCGCGACCGCGTCACATCGCCGGGGGCTGCGTGTGAGCGTTAACAATTCAGGCGGCGGTCAGTCCTACGCATTGACGTGTGCGGAGGCTGCCACAGAGGCGTGCGGCGCTCAAGAAAACCGATTCAGTACGCCTCACGCACTCAGGCATCCACGTCACCTGATGTATTCCACATATCAGCAGGTCACGAGCGTGTGAAATAGATTGGTGGACGCCTTGTCGGGCGCGTGAAACTTCCTTAACCGGGCACGCGGACTAATTGGATCCCCGCCATATAACAATTTCCAGCGAGTCTTTCGCAATGCAGAAATGTCGATGCGTCAGGTGGAGTCGCGGACGACCAGTCTGGTCGGCAGGATGAGCGGGCTCGGCTTCTCGTCGCCCAGGAGAGCGATCAGCATGCGGGCCATCTCGCGGCCGAGCGCCTGCACGGGTTGATGGACCGTCGTGAGGCGCGGCTGCGTGTGCGACGCGATGGCCAGGTCGTCGAACCCTATGACGGCGACGTCCTGAGGCACCCGGCGCCCGCGGTCGCGCAGGACGCGAAGTGCTCCGGCCGCCATGTTGTCGTTGGCGGCGAAGACCGCGTCCAGGTCGGGGCGGGCGGCCAACAGCGCCGTCATGGCCGCGGCGCCGCTCGCCTCGGTGAAGTCGCCCGTCTCGACCGCGTACGGGCGCAGACCCGCGAGCGCCATCGCCTCGGCGAACCCGCGCTGGCGGGACTGGCCGACCTCGGTGTCCGGCAGGCCGGTGATCGCGGCGATGCGCGTGTGTCCGGTGCCGATGAGGTGTTCGGTGGCGATCCGGGCGCCGCCGCGGTTGTCCGAGTCGACGTACCAGGACGGTTCCCCGTGCAGCGGCCGTCCACCGTAGACGGCCGGCAGGCCGGACTCCGCGACGATCCGGTCCAACGGGTCGTCGCCGCGCAGCGCCATGACCATGAGCCCGTCGACCCCGCGCGTGCGCAGCAGGTTCTTGAACCGCCCCTGGCCCCGGTCGGACGCCGCCAGGCACAGCAGCAGGTGCAGTTCGGTCTCCTCGAGCGCGGCGGAGATGCCCACGATGACCTGGGCGAAGAACGGGTCGGCGAAGAGGGCCGGGTCGTCGCCGGACAGGGCGAACGCCACGACGCCGGTGCGCTGGGTGGCGAGGGCCCGCGCCGTGCGGCTGGGGGTGTAGCCGAGCTCCCGGATCGCCTTGTGCACGGCGTCGCGCTTGGCCCGGCTGACGTGCGGGGCGTTGTTGATGACCCGCGACGCCGCGGTCCTGGACACACCCGCTCGTTCCGCCACCTCGTCGAGTGTGGGCTGCCGTCGGGGGATTTCTGTCGCCATTGCTTGACCGGTCCCTCTCCCCGACGAGTGTCCCACAGCTCTGAGCGGCCGCGACGCCACGGCGACCCTTGATCGGGGCTGGGACTTTCAGTTGGAAGCGCTTCCAAATGTCCTGTTGGACAGCCGATCGTGCCGTTGTTGATCGAGATACAGCTCAGCGCGATTGACACTCAATGTCCGGGCGCAGACGCTCAGGACAGTCGATGCCTCCGGACCCGTTCCGGCCGGAAGCGCTTCCAGTGAGAAAGAGACGAGAGATGAGATTCCCCTTGGGTCGCCTACGGCGACGCAGGACGGCCGTCCTGGCGGTGGGTGGACTCGCGATCGCTGGCATCGCCGTGCTCCCGGCACTGCCGGCCACCGCGGCGACCGCGTGCAACGTGACGTACGCGGCGAACCCCTGGACGGAGAGCCCCAGCAGCGGCGGCTTCACCGCCAACATCACGATCAAGAACACCGGTGACGCGCTGACGTCGTGGACGTTGAGGTTCACGCTCCCGAGCGGGCAGTCGCTGACCCAGGGCTGGTCGGCCAACTGGACGTCGTCCGGCACCGCGATCACCGGCACGAGCCTGTCCTACAACGGCAGCCTCGCCTCCGGGGCCTCGACGAACGTCGGCTTCAACGGCCGCTGGAGCGGCAGCTACAGCTCGCCGACCGCGTTCACGATCAACGGCGTGGCCTGCAACGGCGGCCCGACGCCGACGACCGCGGGTCCCACCACGGCCGGCCCGACCTCCGCCCGGCCGACGAGCGCCGGCCCGACGTCTGCCCGTCCGACGTCTGCCGCTCCGACCTCCGCCCGTCCGACGACCGCCGGCCCGACGACCGCCGGCCCGACGACCGGCGGGCCTACGACGAGCACCCCGCCGTGCACGTCGAACTGTGGCGTGCGGGTGGACAACCCGTTCGTGGGTGCCAAGGGTTACGTGAACCCGGAGTGGTCGGCGAAGGCCGC
>NZ_BAAALT010000116.1:0-8082 GCF_039528515.1 Luedemannella flava | reverse complement strand
CGCCGGCCGCGCCGGTCTCGCAGGGTCAGGCGCCGCAGCCGGCCACCACCGCGCCCGCGCAGGCGGCTCCGGCCAACGGCGGCGCGGACGCCGGCGACGCCGGCTACGTGACCCCGCTCGTCCGCAAGCTCGCCGCCGAGAAGGGCGTCAACCTGGCCACCCTCGCCGGCAGCGGGGTCGGCGGCCGGATCCGCAAGCAGGACGTACTCGACGCGGCAGCGAAGGCTGCGGCGCCCGCCGCCGCGCCCGCAGCCCCGACCACGACGGCGGCCGCGCCCGCCAAGGCGGAGCCGAGCCCGCTGCGTGGCCGCACCGAGAAGATGTCCCGCCTGCGGGCCGTCATCGCCAAGCGCATGGTCGAGTCGCTGCAGGTCTCCGCGCAGCTGACCACGGTGGTCGAGGTGGACGTCACCAAGATCGCCAAGCTGCGCGACCAGGCCAAGGGCGAGTTCGTCAAGCGGCACGGTGTGAAGCTGTCGTTCCTGCCGTTCCTGACGCTGGCCGCGATCGAGGCGCTGCGCGTGCACCCCGAGGTCAACGCCTCCATCGACATGGAGGCCGGCACGATCACGTACCACGACGCGGAGCACCTCGGCATGGCCGTGGAAACCGAGCGTGGCCTGATCGTGCCGGTGATCCACAACGCGGGCGACCTCAACCTGGCCGGCATCGCCAAGCGCATCGCCGACCTGGCCGAGCGCGCCCGGACGAACAAGCTGACCCCGGACGAGATCTCGGGCGGCACCTTCACGCTGACCAACACCGGCTCGCGCGGCGCGCTCTTCGACACGCCGATCATCAACCAGCCGCAGGTCGCCATCCTCGGCACCGGGGCGGTGGTCAAGCGCGCGGTCGTGGTGAACGACCCGAACCTCGGCGAGATCATCGCGCCGCGGTCGATGATCTACCTGGCCCTCTCCTACGACCACCGGCTGGTGGACGGCGCGGCGGCCGCCAAGTTCCTCACCACGGTGAAGGAGCGCCTGGAGGCCGGCGCGTTCGAGAACGACCTCGGCCTGTAGGCAACGTTCGGATCTTGCGGGGTGCCGTCGCGGACGCGACGGCACCCCGTCCTGTTCTCCGGCCCGGATAGGCGAGGATGGACGCATGCGTATCGTGCTGGCCGGCGGCTCGGGATTCCTGGGCTCCCGGTTGCGGGCCCGCTTCGCGACGACCGGCACCGAGGTGGTGAGCCTCGTCCGTCGGGCGCCGACCGGGCCGGACCAGGTCCGGTGGTGGCCCGACAAGGGCGAACTCGCCCCCACCGCGCTCGCCGGCGCCGACGCGGTGATCAACCTGGCCGGCGCCCCGGTCGGCCCGCGCCGCTGGACGAACGGGTACAAGGCGCTGCTCGTACGCAGCCGGGTGCAGACCACCGGCACGCTCGCGCGGGTGATCGCCGCGCTGCCGGCCGAAAAGCGGCCGGGCGTGCTGCTCAACGCGTCCGGCGTCGGTTTCTACGGCGACACCGGCGACACGGCCGTCGACGAGTCCGCCCCCGCGGGCGACCGCTTCCTGAGCGAGCTGTGCAAGCTGTGGGAGGCGGCCACGGAGCCGGCGGCCGACGCGGGCGTACGGGTGGTGCTGCTGCGCACCGGCCTGCCGCTGCACGCCTCCGACGGGCTGCTCAAGCCGCTGCTCATCCCCTTCCGGCTGGGCGCGGGCGCCAAGTTGGGCTCCGGGCGCCAGTGGTGGCCGTGGATCTCGGTGACGGACTGGGAGGACGCCGTCCGGTTCCTCATCGACCGCGCCGACCTCGGTGGCGCCGTGAACGTCACCGGCCCCCATCCGGACACCAACGCCGAGTTCACCCGCGTCCTGGCCGAGCTGCTGCACCGGCCCGCCCTGCTGACGGTGCCGTCGCCGGTGTTCCGGGCGGCCCTGGGCGGGTTCGCCGACGAGTCGCTGATCAGCCAGCGCGTGCTGCCGGGGGTACTGTCGAACGCCGGGTTCGCGTTCCGGCATCCGACGCTGCGGGAGGCCCTCCGTGCCGCGCTGGATCTTGACCGGCCGGCGGATCTACCCCACGTGTGATCCATCAAGGAAACCTCAAGGCCGGCGGGCGGCGGCCGATCGGGCTGACATGGCCAAAAGTCCCCGGCTCGCCGCCGTTCTCATCGTCCGCAACGAGGAGCACGTCCTCGCCCGCTGCCTGCGCTCCCTGCAGGGGATCGTGGACGAGATCCACGTGCACGACACCGGCTCGACCGACGCGACGCCGACCATCGCGGCCGAGCACGGCGCGAAGGTGACCCACGGCGAGTGGCCCAACAGCTTCGCGGTGGCCCGCAACCGCGCCCTGGCCAACGTCGGCCCGCACGTGTCCTGGGTGCTCAGCATCGATGCGGACGAGGAGGCGGTGGCCGACCCGGCGAAGCTGCGCCGGCGGCTGGCCAACGCGGCCGTCGACCAGTACGTCGTCGACATCACCAACTTCGACGAGGACTCGACCTACACGCACCGGGCGGACCGGCTGTTCCGGCCCGCGCGATGCAGGTGGGAGGGCGAGCTCCACGAGCACATCGTCCCGCGCTCCCGGCCCACCACCGCGGCCGTCATGCCCGCTGACACGCTGGCGCTGCGCCACACCGGGTACGCCGACGCGGACGTCGTCAAGGTCAAGGCGGAGCGCAACCTGGAGCTGGCGCAGGCGGTCATCGACCGGCTGGCCGCGCAGGGCGACGCGGCCGACCCGACCGAGACCGCGCGCGCGATGTACGAGCTCGGCCGGAGCCTGGTGGGCGCGAGGCGCCGGCAGGAGGCCGTCGATGTGCTCGAGATGCTGCGTGAGCTGTTCCCCGGCACGCCCCAGTGGCTCCTGGGCACCGACTTCCTGGCCCGGCACCTGCTCATGGAGGGCATGCCGGACGCGACCCTCGTTCTCGTCGAGCAGATGCGGGCCGCCGGGGCGTCGCCGATGTACTGCGACTGGGTCATGGCCCACGCCATGGAGGTCGCCGGCGCCAAGCGCATCGCCCGCCGGCTGATGGAGAACGTCACCGAACTCGTCGGCCCCGCCGGCATCCGGTACGAGCGGGAGACCGTCGAGAGGTACCGGAGGCATCTGGCAGAGGTGGCGTGAGGTCCTTCACGGCGACGACGCGGGCGGGCCGACCTAGGCTGGCAGGGTGACCACCGTGCTTCCCGTGGCGCCCCTTGCCGTGATCCGGCCGGGCGTCGTCGACTACGCCACCGCCTGGCAGGACCAGCGCGACCTGCACGCCGCCGTCGTCGCCGAAGAGCGCCCCGACACGGTGGTCCTGCTGGAGCACCCGAGCGTCTACACGGCGGGCCGGCTGACCCAGCCGTTCGACCGTCCGCTGGACGGCACCCCGGTCGTCGACATCGACCGGGGCGGCAAGATCACCTGGCACGGCCCGGGCCAGCTCGTCGGCTACCCCATCCTCACGCTGCCGGAGAAGCGCCTCGGCAAGCCGTACAACGTGGTGGGCTACGTGCGCCGGGTGGAGCAGCTGCTCATCGACGTCTGCGCCGAGTTCGGCCTGGCCACGGGCCGCGTCGACGGGCGCAGCGGGGTCTGGCTGCCGGCCGACGACCGCGGGCCCGAGCGCAAGATCGCCGCGATCGGCATCCGCGTCGCGCGCGGCGTCACGATGCACGGCTTCGCCCTCAACTGCGACTGCGACCTGCGCGCGTTCGACGCGATCGTGCCGTGCGGCATCCGCGACGCCGGCGTGACGTCGCTGAGCGCCGAGCTGGGCCGCCGGGTCACGGTGGCCGAGGCGATGCCGGTCGTGGAGCGCCACCTCGACACGCTGCGATAGGAGGGCGGGCCGGGCCCACCCTCCTATCCGCTACGGCGTCAACCGGTGCAGGTCGCGCGGGAAGAGCGTGACCTCGCGGACGTTCGTCGCCTCCAGCAGCCGCATCATGAACCGCTCCAGCCCGATCGCGAACCCGCCGTGGCGCGGCATCCCGTGCCGGAACACCTCCACATAGGACTCGTAGGGGCCGATCGGCTCGCCCGCCGCCGCCAGCGCCGCCACGTAGTCCTCATACCGGTGCAGCCGCTGACCGCCCGTGACCAGCTCAATGCCGCGGAACAACAGATCGAACCCGTTCGAGTACGCGGGCCGCGCCGGGTCCGGGTGTGTGTAGAACGGCCGCTTCGCCATCGGGTACCCCGTGACGAACAGGAAGTCCGACCCGTGCTCGCGCCGGGCCCACTCCCCCAGCCACCGTTCGTGCGCGGGGGCGAGGTCGGGCTCCGCCGACAGGTCCTCCCCCAGCGCCGCGCCGACCAGCGCCAACGCGTCCGCGAAGTGCACCTGCGGGATCTCGGCCGGAACGTCGGGCAGGGTGAGACCCAGCGCGGCCACCGCGGCCGCCTCCCGCTGCGCGACACTCGCCGTCATTGCCGCGAGTACGTCCCGGAGTACGCGCATGACGTCGCGGTGGTCGGAGATGAACCCGAGTTCGACGTCCAGCGACGTGTACTGGGCCAGGTGGCGCACCGTGTCGTGCGGCTCGGCCCGGAACACCGGCCCCACCTCGTAGACCCGCTCGAACACGCCGACCAGCGTCTGCTTGTAGAACTGCGGCGACTGCGCCAGGTAGGCGGGGCGGCCGAACCAGTCGAGCGCGAACACGTTCGCCCCGGACTCGGTGGCCGACGCGACCACCTTCGGGGTGTGCACCTCGACGAAGCCCTCGCTGTCCAGGGCCGCCCGGAACCCGGCCACCGCCGCCGCGCTCATCCGGAACGCCTGCTGGCGCGGGCCGTGGCGCAGGGCGACGGCCGCGTGGTCGAGCATGGTCGGCAGGGTGGCGGTGAGCTGCGGGCGGTACAGGTCGAACGGGGGCGGCACGGCGGCGCCGTCGGGCGCCCGTACCACCGGGTCTGTCAGCTCGACGCCCGCGGGCGCCGCGGCGTTCGCGACCACCTCGGCCTCGACCTCGACGATCGTCTCCTCGGTGAGCTTGCACAGCAGCTCGCGGGTCGCCGGCTCGGCGACCACGACCTGGGCGAGGCCCGCGCGGTCGCGCACGATGAGGAACGCCACGGACTTGAGCAGCCGGCGGCGGTGGACCCAGCCGGCGATGGTGACCCGCTCCCCCACGCGCAGGGGGAGCTCACGGGACAGGATGCGTTGCATTGGTGGACCTCCTCTGTTGTCGCAACGCGATCCCCAGGGAGGTGTGGGCGAGCGGGAACCTCGCGGTGCCACCACACCTTCGCCGCGGCCCTCGCGGGCCGCGGCCTTCATCGTCGCCTGATCACGGGGGCCGGCCGGCGGGGTCTACTACGCCGAACGTCGGCGGTTCTTCCCGCAGCTCAGGAGGGTCTTCGCGGACCGGGGCCAGGCCACCTTCGCAGCTGCCGGTGGCTCTCTTCGCTGGCGGTCCGGAGCGCTACTTGTCTCCGTCGTCGCTGTTGGAACGAAGTTACCAGCACTGTCACCCGGAATACGGGGCGTCGGTGTGGCTCATCTCGGTCAGGTGTCCGCCGGCGAGCTGGTAGGTCGCGGTGCGGCGGAGGTTCACCTGCGCCATGGGGGCGTCGTCGGTGCGGGTGAGGTAAACGACCTTGGCCTTGCCGCCGGCGATCGTGATCGACTCGACGGGGGTGCGGTCGCCCAGGTCGGCCACGGCCGCGCAGACCGGGTTACCGCCCACGTTGCGCCACGCCACGAGCGTGAAGAAGGTGCCCGTGCCGCCGTTGGTGAGCGCCACCACGCCGAGTGCGTCGGCGGCGCCGTCGCCGGTCAGGTCGCCGATGCCGCACGGCTCCAGGAGCGTAACGGTGTTGCCGTCCTCGCCCGACCAGACGCCGTCGCCGAGCGGGATGCTGTCGTGGTACCCGTTGTAGCTGATCGTGGTGCTCCCCACGGCGGCGCTCCTGAGCTGGGCGCACTTCAGGGCCGCCGGCGTGGCGGGCCTGGACCTGGTCGGCTTCGCGCTGGTCGCGGGGGCGCCACCGAGGCCGCCCTCACCGGACACGGCGCTGGTCGCGGCGGCCGCCGGCGAGTCGGACGTCGCCGCGGAGCCGGCGGCCCTCTTGTCGTCCCCGCCGCCGCAGGCGGCCAGCAGCGCCGCGCAGAGCACCAGCACCGGGGCGTACTTCGCGAACCTGACCATCGTGGTCTCCCTGTCCACGCGCCGCCCCGCCGGCGCTGCCGTCCTTGATCGGCGCAGGGTAGGGCTCTGGACGGCCGAATGTCCGGGAACGGTCGTGATGCGGACTACCTAGGTAGCGAACGTGAGCCTCGTCGCGGTCCGGGTCCTGACGTCCCGTGCGGGCGTACGCTTTTGCGGTGACCACCGTTGCCCCCGAGGGCCGCCGCCTGCTGCGCATTGAGGCGCGCAACGCCGAGACCCCCATCGAGCGCAAGCCGCCGTGGATCAAGGTCAAGGCGACCATGGGCCCCGAGTTCTCCCAGCTGCGCGGCCTCGTCCAGCGCGAGGGCCTGCACACGGTGTGCCAGGAGGCCGGCTGCCCCAACATCTACGAATGTTGGGAGGACCGGGAGGCCACCTTCCTCATCGGCGGCGACCAGTGCACCCGGCGGTGCGACTTCTGCCAGATCGACACGGGCCGGCCGGCCGAGTTCGACGCCGACGAGCCCCGCCGCGTCGCCGAGTCGGTGGCCACCATGGGCCTGCGGTACGCGACGATCACCGGCGTCGCCCGTGACGACCTGCCCGACGGCGGCGCCTGGCTGTACGCGGAGACGGTCCGCCAGATCCACAAGCTGCTCCCGGGCTGCGGCGTCGAGCTGCTGATCCCGGACTTCAACGGCGACGCCGGGCAGCTCGCCGAGGTGTTCGGCGCGACCCCCGAGGTGCTCGCGCACAACCTGGAGACGGTCCCGCGCATCTTCAAGCGGATCCGTCCGGCGTTCCGCTACGAGCGCTCCCTCGACGTGATCACCCAGGCCCGGGCGGCCGGGCTGGTCACCAAGTCGAACCTCATCCTGGGCCTGGGCGAGGAGCGCGCGGAGGTGTCGCAGGCGCTGCGCGACCTGCACGCCGCCGGCTGCGAGCTGATCACCATCACGCAGTACCTGCGCCCCACCCCGCGCCACCACCCGGTGGAGCGCTGGGTGAAGCCGGAGGAGTTCGTCGAGCTGCGCGAGGAGGCCGAGGAGATCGGCTTCTCGGGCGTGATGAGCGGGCCGCTGGTGCGCTCGTCCTACCGCGCCGGCCGCCTCTTCCAGCAGGCCGTCGCCGCCCGCGGCTGATTCCGGGCCACTGCGGCCGCTCGCCGACGTTTGGCCAGGTACGTGCGGAACTCGGCGCGCGATGACACACGTAGTGGTCCAAACGTTGGCTGCTCCTGCCCATCCGCCGGCACGACGGGCCGGCAACGCCGCTCTTGCGACCGGCGAGGGGCGGTTTGTCGCTTATCGGGTCGCCGGGACTACGCGTTCGCCCCGCATTCAGTGATCGTGGAACGACGCGCCTCAACGCTTTGGCCGGTCGCGGCCGGGCACTCCGTCAGGACGACGCCGTCTCGGCGAGCAGGCCGAGTCGGTGGGCGACGGCGGCGGCCTCGATGCGGTTGGCGACCGCGAGCTTGGCGATGATCCGCGACACGTGCACGCTCGCCGTCTTCGGCGAGATGTAGAGCGTGTCGCCGATGCGCCGGTTGCTGTGCCCGGCCGCGACGAGCCGCAGCACCTCGACCTCGCGGGCGGTGAGCACCTCGGCCCGGCCGCCGGGTCCGGCGGCGGCGGAACGGACCGCCGCGCGCAGGCCGAGCCGGCGCGACAGCGTGGTCAGCCGCTCGCGTAGCGGCGCGACGTCCAGGCCGGCCGCGATGGTGGCGGCCCCCACGATCGCCCCGGCGGCCGGCGCCCGGTCGCCGGCGGCCGCGGCCGCCTCGGCGAGACGCCCGAGCGCGGACGCCAAGGGGTACGGCTGGCCGTCGTGACGCCACGCGGCCACCGCCTGCCGCCACGCGTGATCCGCCTCGGCGGGCGGGGCCAGCTCGGCGGCGACCTGCGCCGCGTACGCCAGCTCGGCGGGGTGGTTGGCCGGGACGGAACCGGCGAGGCCGCGGACCCATTCGCGCAGCGCGCCGACGGCGGCGGCGGGCACCGAGCCGTCGGCGGCGACCGT
>NZ_BAAALT010000115.1:0-12086 GCF_039528515.1 Luedemannella flava | reverse complement strand
CGCGTCGCCGCGCACCACGGCGGCGCCGCCCCCGGCGGCGGCCGCGAGCGTCGCCACGGCCTCGGCCTGGCCGACAAGGTCGGCGAACACGGGCGGATGGGTGGCGAGCGCCGTCATGGCCGGGCCGCCCCCGAGTCGAATGCCACGCCGGGCACCGCGACGACCCGCCCGTTCGCGGCGTCCCGCCCGGGCTCGCCCGCGTCACGGACCGGCACGGCCGCGCCCGGGGCCTGCCCAGCCGCGTCCGGGGCCGGCCCGACCCCGTCCGGAGTCGGCGCAACCGCGTCCGGGGCGGGCTCTGCCACGCCGGGGGTCGGCTGGGCGGCGCCGTGCGGGCCCCGCTCGTCGGCCGATCCGGCCGGCACGGGCGGCAGTAGCCGCCGCACCCGGTCGAGGATCCGTTCGGCGATGTCGTCCGGGGCGCCGGTCGCGTCGACGACCAGGTAACGCGCCGGGTCGGCGCCCGCCCGGCGCAGGAAGCCGGTGCGTACCCGCTCGTGGAAGGGGAGGGCCTCGGACTCGAGCCGGTCGGCGCTGCCGCCCCGGCTGCCGGCCCGGGCCAGCCCCACGACGGGCTCGACGTCGAGCAGGACGACCAGGTCGGGCACCAGGCCGCCGGTGGCCCAGTCGGACAGCCAGGCCACCTCGTCAACCGGCAACGTCCGGCCGGCGCCCTGGTAGGCGAGCGAGGAGTCGACGTACCGGTCGCTGATCACGACCTCGCCGCGGGTGAGCGCCGGGCGGACCAGGCTCGCCACGTGGTGGGCCCGGTCGGCGGCGTAGAGCAGGGCCTCGGCGCGCGGGCCGAGCGTCGCCCCGGCCGGGCCGCCGGTCGCGGTCGGGTCGAGAACGAGCTCGCGGATGCGTACGCCGACGTCGGTGGCGCCGGGCTCACGGGTCACCAGGACCGCGCGGCCCTCGCCGCGCAGGGCCTCGGCGAGCAGGCCGACCTGCGTGCTCTTGCCGGCGCCCTCGCCGCCCTCGAAGACGACGAACAGGCCCCGGCCGTGGGCCGGCTCGGGAACGCCGAGCGGGCGCCCGCGCAGCGAGCCGATGAGGTCGCGCCAGACGGGCACGCCCGGCTTGTCGTCCATCTGGCGGAAGGCGGCCACGCCGGCGAGCACGCCGACCACCCCGGAGGCGAGCAGCAGGATCCGGGTGGTGGACAGGTCGAACCCGTACCCGAAGATATTGATCTTGCGCACGCTGCCCAGGCCCACCAGGACGCTGGACAGGGAGATCGCGAGCATCAGCACGACGCGGGTCGCCATGTTGACGAAGGCGAACACGCGCCCGCGCACCTCGTCGGCCACCTCGCCGCCCAGCAGGGTGGTGCCGGCCAGGAACGCCATGCCGGCGGCGACGCCGACGAACAGGACGAAGACGATCGCCACGGACAGGTGCCAGGCGAACGTGAGCAGCCCGGTGGAGATGCCCGCGAGCACGATCGACATGCCGAACCAGCGCCGCCGCGACAGCGCGCCGATGAGCTTCGGGCCCGCGACGATGCCGACCGCCAGACCGACGAAGATCATCGCGAAGAGGATGTAGAACGTGGACTCGCCGCCGCCGAGCGAGATGGCGTAGAAGTTGGCGGCGCCGACCACCATGCCGCCGCCCGCGAAGGCGGCGAGGATGCCCAGGACGAGGCCGCGCACGAGGGGCGTGCCGCCCACGTACTTCCAGCCGTCGACGAACTCGCGGAACACGCCGGGGGCCTTCTCACCGCGGCGGCTGCCGTGGCCGCTGATCTCCCGGATGCCGAAGAACACCACGCCGGCCGTGGCCAGCCGGGTGAAGGCCAGGAAGTACAGCGAGAAGGTGGTGGGGTCGAGGAACGACTGGCCGGTGGCCACGTGGACGCCGGCGAGCGCCTTGGTGAAGCCGGCCAGCAGCAGCGCGCCGAGCACGGGCGTGACGCCGTACGTGGTGGCGAGGGTGAGCTGGTTGGCGGTCTCCAGCTGGGTGCGGGTCAGCAGGTTGGGCACCGCCGCGTCCTTGGCCGGCAGCCACGCCATGGTGACGGCCTCGACGAGGAACGTGGCGATCGAGATCCACGCGATGACCAGCGCGCCGTTGTCGGACATCACGCTGAAGAGCGGGATCGACAGCAGGAACACGAACCGGATCAGGTCGCAGACCACCATGGTGTACCGGCGGTCGAACCGGTCGGCCAGCACGCCCGCGATCGGACCGAGGACCAGCGCGGGCAGCAGCCGGACGGCGATCACACCGCCGAACGCCGCGCCCTTCGCGGCCGGGTTCTCGACCTGCTGCGAGGCGAAGATCGACGTGGCCAGCAGGCCGAGCCAGTCGCCCAGCGAGGCGACCCCGAGCACGAGCCACAGCCGCCGGAACGGCCGGATCCGCAGGACGGTCCCGAACCCCGAGTCGTCCGCGGTGGTCGCGTTCGTGGCGATGGTGATCCCTCCCCCGTGAGCTCCGGCGGGCCCGGCCCGGTGAGCGCGTGCGGGGCACCCGCCCCATCCGGTTCACTGTAGTCCCACTACTGGTCAGGCGTACTTCCGCGCGGCCCTGATCGGACCCCGGCCGCGTACCCTGAGCTGACTCGGGGATGCGGTGCGTGACAAACGTAGGCGAAACTCTTTCGCGTTTGCCTCCCGGCCGGCTACCGTTCACATGTGCCCCCAGCTCACCCCCGTTACGCGGCCGAGCGGAGCGACCTCCGCGACCGCCTCGACGCGGCCACCGCGCGCCTCGATCCGCCGTTCGGCGTGGTCGATCTCGACGCCTTCGACGCCAACGCCACCGCCCTGATCGGGCGGGCCGGCGGCAAGCCCGTCCGGGTGGCGAGCAAGTCCGTGCGGAGCCGTGAGCTGCTGCGACGGGTGCTCGCGAGGCCCGGCTGGCGGGGCGTCATGGCGTACGCGCTGACCGAGGCGATCTGGCTCGCCGAGGGCGGGGTGAGCGACGACATCCTCGTCGGATACCCGACCGTCGATCGAACGGCCGTCGCCAAGGTGGCCGCCAGCCCCGAGCTCGCCGCCGCCATCACGCTCATGGTCGACAGCGTCGACCAGCTCGACTTCGTCGACGCCGTCACGGCACCCGACCAGCGCGAACCCCTGCGCGTCTGCATCGACCTGGACGCCTCGTGGAAGCTGCTCGGCGGCCGGCTGCACATCGGCGTCCGGCGGTCGCCGTTGCACAGGCCGGAACAGACCGGCGCCCTGGCCGCGGCGATCGCCGCCCGGCCCGGATTCCGGCTGGTCGGCCTCATGGCGTACGAGGCGCAGATCGCCGGCATGGGCGACGCCCCGCCGGGGCACCCCGTCCGGGGTGCCGCGCTGCGCAGGATCCAGGCCCGCTCGCTGCGGGAGCTGATCGGCCGGCGTACGGCCGCCGTCGCCGCCGTGCGCCGGTACGCCGACCTGGAGTTCGTCAACGGCGGCGGCACGGGCAGCCTCGCCACGACCACGACCGACCCGTCGGTGACCGAGCTGACCTCGGGCTCCGGCCTGTACGGTCCGGTGCTCTTCGACGCCTACCGCGCCTGGCAGCCCACGCCGGCGGCGTTCTTCGCGACCTCCGTGGTCCGCCGCCCCACCCCGGACATCGCCACCGTGCACGGTGGCGGCTGGATCGCCTCGGGCGCGGCCGGCGCCGACCGGCTGCCCGAGCCGTGGCTGCCGGCGGGCCTGCACCTGCTCGGCACCGAGGGTGCCGGCGAGGTGCAGACGCCGCTGGCCGGATCCGCGGCCGCGGGCCTGCGGATCGGTGACCGGGTGTGGTTCCGGCACGCCAAGGCGGGCGAGGTGTGCGAGCACCTCGACGCGCTGCAGCTGGTGCGCGGCGACACCATCGAGGACGTGGCGCTCACCTATCGTGGTGAGCGCGCGCCCGCATTCCTCTAGCCGGCGTCAGACGGAGTCGACGTGGCGGTGCAGGTACTCGCGGATGAGGCTCTTGGCCTCGGCGAGCACCAACTCGTCGCCCTCGGGGTCGCGCCGGAAGGCGTACTTGATCAGGCCGTCGGCGATCTCCACCGCGATGGCCAGGTTGAACCGCAGGCGCGGCTCGTCCGGCAGCCCGAAGTGCTCCACGAGCAGGCTGCCCAGCCGGTCGACGATGACGACGTTGTTGTCGCGTTCCTCGTCGAGCAGGTGCACGTCGACGACGTCGCCGAAGTGCAGGGTGCGGAAGCCCGGCACGTGCCGGTGCATGGCGATGTACTCCTCGATCGCCGCGTCGACCGCGTCCCACCAGTTGTGCAACTGGCCGTCGGTGATCCGCTTGGAGAGCCGATCAAGATACGCGTCAAGATTACGCAGCGTGAGCGCCTGGACAATCGCGCGTTTATCAGGGAAGAACTGGTAGACCGAGCCGATCGCCACCCCGGCACGCTCCGCGAGGAGCGTGGTCGTCAGGCCGTCATAGCCGACCTGGTCGACGAGTTCGGCGCAGGCATCGAGCATCCGGTGCACTCGCGCGAGGCTTCGCCCCTGCACGGGCATCCGACGCAGCGGACCCGCCGGCGCCGCGCTGGTCTGCATCACCACCGGCGTGACCTCCTCATCATCATCAGTTTCGGGCACACCGTCGCCCCCCTATCGTCGCGCGGCATCAATCATGCCCCATCTGGTGTCACAGCTTTCCGCAGGTAGGGCGAGTTGTAGTGACATTGTTGCGGAGAGTCACGAGATCTTTCGCGGCGACCCGCGATGTGCGAGAGGAAATCACGTCATGAGTACCCTCACCACTCCCGTGTGGCGGAACTGGGCCGGCAACGAGCAGACAATTAGCGCCGAGGTGGCCCGGCCCAACAGCACCGACGAGGTCGCCGACGCGATCACCAAGGCGGTCGCCGCCGGGCATACCGTCAAGGCCGTCGGGTCCGGCCACTCGTTCACCGCCGCGGCCGCCACCTCGGGCCTCCGGCTGGAGCTGGGCGGGCTCGCCGGGGTCGTCGCGGCCGATGCCGGCAGCGGGCTGGTGACCGTCCGGGCCGGCACCACGCTGCGGCAGCTCAACGCCGCCCTGGCCGGCCTCGGGCTGGCCCTGCCCAACCTGGGCGACATCGACGCGCAGACGATCTCGGGCGCGCTCGCCACGGGCACCCACGGCACCGGCGCCGGGTACGGCTGCCTGTCCACCTTCGTCGCCGCCCTGGAGCTGGTCACCGCCGACGGCACCCGGCTGCGCTGCTCCCCGACCGAGAACGCCGACGTCTTCGCGGCCGCCCGGGTCGGCGTCGGCGCGCTCGGCGTCATCACCGAGGTGACGCTGAGCTGCGCGCCCGCGTTCACACTGCGGGCCCGGGAACGGCCCACGCCGCTCGCTGACGTCCTATCGGGGCTCGACGAGTACGTCGGGACCAACGAGCACTTCGAGTTCTTCTGGTTCCCGTACACCGAGCGGACCCAGACCAAGGTCAACAACCGGGTGGCGGTCTCGGACGCGCCGCTGCCCGGGTGGCGCCGCTGGCTCGACGACGACCTGCTCGCCAACCGGGTGTTCGCGGGCGCGTGCCGGCTCGGCCGGGCCGTCCCCGCCGTCATCCCCACGATCAACGCGATCTCGGCGCGGGCGCTCAGCCCGCGCGAGTACACGGGTGTGTCGCACGAGGTCTTCGTGACCTCCCGCCGGGTCCGTTTCGTGGAGATGGAGTACGGGATCCCGCGCGCCGCGCTGCCGGAGGCCTTCGCCGGCCTGCGGCGGGTGATCGACTCCCTGCCGTACCGGATCACGTTCCCGGCCGAGGTGCGGTTCACGGCCGCCGACGACATCTGGCTGTCCCACGGGTACGGGCGCGAGAACGCGTACGTGGCCATCCACCAGTTCGTCGGCATGCCCTACGAGGAGTACTTCCGGGGCTTCGAGGCGGTCTGCGCGGCGCTGGACGGCCGGCCGCACTGGGGCAAGATGCACTACCGCGACGCGGCGTCGCTGCGGGCGGCGTACCCCCGGTTTGATGATTTTCTCGCGGTCCGCGACCGGCTCGACCCGGGCCGGGCCTTCGCCAACGACTACACCGAGCGGGTCTTCGGCGGGTGACCCCACGTTTGGCCTCCCGGCGGCCCGGGCACGTCACTGGCAGCGAAGTTGCGCAGAGTGAACTAGGAGGTCGCGATGTCGTTTGCTGACAAGATCGAAAACGAGGCCGAGGAGTTCAAGGGCAAGGTCAAGGAGAAGATCGGCGACTGGACGGACAACGAGAGCCTCCAGGCCGAGGGCGTGGCCGACCAGGCCAAGGCGAACGCCAAGCAGGCCGGCGAGCACGTCAAGGACGCCGCGGGCGACGTCCGGGACGCGGTCACGGCGCCGGACTCCCGGCGCTACGAGTAGCACCCGGCGCGAAAGGGGCGGCGACCCGTGCGGGTCGCCGCCCCTTCGGCGTTTAACCCCCGCCCCGCTGGGCAGGTCACATAGCGAAGACAACGACGAGGAGGTCGCGATGTCGCTCGGTGACAAGATCAAGAATGAGGCCGAAGAGCTCAAGGGCAAGGCCAAGGAGCGGGTCGGCGACATGACCGACAACGAGAGCCTCCAGGCGGAGGGTGTGGGCGACCAGGCCAAGGCGAACGCCAAGCAGGCCGGCGAGCACGTCAAGGACGCCGCCCGCGACGCCCGCGACGCGCTGCGCTAGCGCCCCTACGGAGAGGCCTTTGGCGCCATAGGGCTGGAATGCGGGACGCGATACCAGCCCTATGGCGCCAGAACCTGAAACCCCATGGCGGGACGGGTCACTCGCCCGCCGTGGTGGCCTTCCGCGGGGCGGCCTTCTTCGGGGCGGCCTTCTTCGCCGTGCCGGTCGCCTTGGTCGTCGCCTTCTTCGCGGTCGTTTTTTTGGCAGCTGTGGCCTTCGCGGGGGCCGCCTTCTTCGCGGGCGCGGCCTTCTTGGCGGCCTTCTTCGTCGACGGGTTGGCGCGCTTGTCGGCGAGCATCTCGCTGGCCTGCTCGAGGGTGATCGCCTCGACGGTCTGCCCGCGCCGCAGCGACGCGTTCGTCTCCCCGTCGGTGACGTACGGCCCGAACCGGCCGTCCTTGATGACCAGCGGCTTCTCGGTCAGCGGGTCGTTGCCCATCTCCCGCAGCGGGGCGGCCGCCGCCCGGCGCTGGCGGGTCTTCGGGGCCGCGAGCAGCGCCAACGCCTCGTCGAGCGTGACGGTGAACATCTGCTCCTCGGTCTCCAGCGACCGGAAGTCGTCACCCCGCTTGATGTACGGCCCGTAGCGGCCCGCGGCGGCCACGATCTCCGCGCCCTCGGCATCGACGCCCACCACGCGCGGCAGCGTGAGCAGGCGCAGCGCCTCCGCCAGCGTCACGGTGTCCGGCGCCTGGGTCTTGAGCAGCGACGAGTTGCGCTCGCCCGAGGACACGTACGGTCCGTACCGGCCGGACTTCACGACGATCGGCTCCCCGGTCTCGGGGTGCTCGCCGAGCTTGCGCTCGCCGCCGCCGCCGAGCAGCAGCTCCTCGACCTTCTCGGGGGTCAGCTCGTCGGGCGCGATGCCGTCGGGCAGCGACACGCGGTCGCCCTCCTCGGCGGCCGCCTCGCCGGGCAGCGTGCGCTGCACGTACGGGCCGTAGCGGCCGACGCGGACGACCACGTCACGGCCGGCGTCGTCGCGGAACAGCGGGATCGAGTTGACCCCGCGCGCGTCGATGTCGCCAAGGTTCTCGGTGACCATCTTCTTGAGGCCGCCGCCCTGGGCGATGAGGCCCATCTTCGACGTGACGTCGCCGAAGTAGAACGCGCGCAGGAAGTCCACGGCCGCCGCGTCGCCGCCGGCGATCTCGTCGAGCTCGTTCTCCATCGCGGCCGTGAAGTCATAGTCGACCAGGCGCGGGAAGTGCTGCTCCAGCAGGTTCGACACGGCGAACGCCAGGAACGACGGGATGAGCGCCTGACCGCGCTTGAACACGTACCCACGGTCCTGGATGGTGCCCATGATCGAGGCGTACGTGGACGGGCGCCCGATGCCGAGCTCCTCCAGCGCCTTGACCAGTGACGCCTCCGTGTAGCGGGCCGGCGGCTGGGTGGTGTGCCCGGTGGGCTCCAGCGCGTCGGCGGTCAGCGGCTGGTCCTTGACCAGGACCGGCAGCCGGCGCTCGGCGTCCTCCGCCTCGGCGGCCTCGTCGTCGGACGACTCGACGTACGCCTTGAGGAAGCCCGGGTCCGTGATGGTCTTGCCGGAGGCGCCGAAGTCGCACTCCTCGCCGCCGGCCGTCACGGCGCGCACCCGGACCGACACCGAGAAGCCGACCGCGTCGGTCATCTGGGAGGCGATGGTGCGCCGCCAGATCAGCTCGTAGAGCCGGAACTCCTCAGTGGACAGCTCGTTGGCGAGCTCGCCGGGCGTGCGGAACGTGTCGCCGGCGGGGCGGATCGCCTCGTGCGCCTCCTGCGCGTTCTTCACCTTGCCGGTGTAGCGGCGCGGCTGCGGCGGCACGAACCGGTCCCCGAACAGCTCGGCGATCTGGCTGCGGGCCGCGGCGATCGCGGTCTCCGACAGGTTCACCGAGTCGGTACGCATGTACGTGATGTAGCCGTTCTCGTACAGCCGCTGGGCGGTGCGCATCGTCTGGGCCGACGAGAAGCGCAGCTTGCGGGCCGCCTCCTGCTGCAGCGTGGAGGTGATGAACGGGGCGTACGGCTTGCGCCGGTACGGCTTCTCCTCGACGCGGGTGACCTTGAACGGCCGCCCCTCCAGGCGCGCGGCCAGGCCCCGGGCGGCGCCCTCGTCGAGGTGCACCACCCCGGCGTTGGGCGCGATCTGGCCGGTGGTCGGCACGAAGTCGCGGCCGGAGGCGACGCGGTCGCCGTCGAGCGCGATGAGCGTGGCGGCGAACGTGCGCGGCCCGTCGCCCGCGTGCTGCACCGCGAGGGTCGCCAGGATGTCCCAGTACTCGGCGCTGCGGAACGCCATGCGCTGGCGCTCGCGCTCCACGACGATGCGGGTCGCCACGGACTGCACCCGGCCCGCCGAGAGCTTCGGCATGACCTTCTTCCACAGCACCGGCGAGACCTCGTAGCCGTACAGGCGGTCGAGCTTGCGGCGCGCCTCCTGCGCGTCGACCAGGGACTGGTCGATGGCGCGCGGGTTGGCCACGGCCTGCTGGATCGCCGACTTGGTGATCTCGTGGAAGACCATCCGCTTGATCGGGATCTTCGGCTTGAGGGTCTCCAGGAGGTGCCAGGCGATGGCCTCGCCCTCGCGGTCCTCGTCCGTGGCGAGCAGGAGCTCGTCGGCCTCCTTGGCCAGCGCCTTCAGCTTGGCGACCTGCTTGGAGCGGTCGGCGCTCACGACGTAGAGCGCGGTGAAGTCGTTGTCGACGTCCACGCCGAGCCGCGCCCACGCCTCGCCCTTGTACTTGGCGGGCACGTCGGCGGCGTTGCGGGGCAGGTCGCGCACGTGGCCGTAGCTCGCCTCCACGACGTACCCCGGGCCCAGGTAGCCCGAGATCGTCTTCGCCTTGGCCGGCGACTCGACGATGACGAGACGCGTGCCCACCGGTGTGGCCGTCTCCTGCGCTTTCGGCACCCGCTACTCCCTCGGGTCTTTCTACGTCGCCCCCACCCCCACCGTGGGCGCATTGACGTCCTGACGGTTGTCAAACGGTACACGTACGGTCAAGCGTGACCACCGCCACGCGCCGTTCCTGGGGGTCGGAGTGCCACAATACGGGCACTCGGGACATTTCACCTATCTACCCCAACCGTTCGTCGTATCGAGGCTAGCTCGGCCAGAGCCCTTCCGGGGACGGGCGTGGCGGATCCCCGATCATCTCGGCCAGTCGCGCGACCCGCCGGCGCCCCGAGATCCGGTAGGCCGGGCCACCCGGCCGCCCTTTGATCAACACGCCGCCGAGGCCCGCGCCGGTCAGCGCCCGCCCCACCACCGGCCAGGTCCCGTCGTCGTCGGGACCGACCGCCAGGGCGTACACCCCGGGGTTCTCCAACCGCCCACCGGCGGTGACCCACAGACGCAGCGCGCGCCCGTCGAGGTGGAGCCGACGCGGTGGGGACTTGCTGCCGTCGGCGGCCAGCCAGGTCCGCGCCAACGGCACGAGCATCGTCGAGTACGCGGTGCGCACCTCGAATCTTTCGACGGGCGGCTCCGTGTCACCCGTTTCCGGGTCGTCGGACGGCGGCGGCGCGGGCCGGCGTTGTTTGTTCGGCGGATCGTGCGGATCCGGCGGGGTGCCGTCGTCGGCCGACTCCGCGACCGCGACCACGCTCAGCTCCGCGTGGTTGACCGGGGCGAGCGTCGACACGACCGTGGCCGCGAGGTCGCGCCGGGCGCACTCGCGGACGAGGACCGCGGCGCGCCACGGGTCGTCCACCGTGATCACCACCCGGGCGGTGCCGCCCATCCGGACCACCCTGCCGCCGCCCGCGAGCAGCCCGACCAGGTCCGCCGGCTCCGGCCGGTGGGCCTCGACTCCGAAGAGGGAGAGCTGTCGGATCAGCGACATTCCGGGATCTCGTCGAACGCTTTCGACAGTTCGGGAGAGGTGATCGCGCTGGTGTCGAGCCTGCTCGACGCGTACTCCTGGTTGAGCGTCGTGATGATGTCGACCACGCCGTCGTAGAAGTCCTGGTCGTCCTTTGTCGACAGCTTCTCGATGTCGCCCTTCGCGTGCCCGTACGCGTCGCGGACCGCGGCGAGCGAGTCGACGAACCGCCTGGCGATCACCTCGCCCTGGTCGACGTCCGGCTCGCCCGCCTCCTCGACCGCCCTACGGGCCGTCTCGCTCGCGTCCCGCGCGCCACCGAGCAGCGCCACCAGGTTCTTCTGCGTGTCCGTAGGCGTCTTCGCGTTCGCCATCTGCTGCTGGGCCTTCGCGTTGAGCTCCGCGATCTGCTTGCGCCACGGCGTCAGGGAGGCGCACACGGTGCCCGCCCACTCCTTCGGCTCGACCGCGCAGGCGGCCAACGGCGCCAGCAGCAGCGTCGTGAGCGCGACCGTGATCAACCGTCGGGTGCGAACCATGCGGGGAGCTTATGACCTTCTTCCTCCGTTGGGGAGTTGCCCTCGCACAGTTGTCCACCCGGTCGGCACGACGCTACCGTGAGCCTCGTTTGGGCAGCCCACTCCAGCGAGGGACCAATGACCGCGAATCGCCAGCTTCTTCGCGTCGGCGCCGTCGCCGCCGCGCTCGTGGCCGGCCTCGGCGCGGCACTCGTCACCGCCTCGCCGGCCGCCGCCGCCAAGCCCCGGATCTCCGTCAACCTGCAGGTCCCGTCCCCGGTGACCGCGGGCGGCCAGGGCATCACCCTGCGGACCGTGGTCCGCAACGAGACCCGCCGCCTGCCGTACTTCGACGTGCGCCGCTACCTCTACATCCAGTTGGACGGCGTGCAGCCGCAGCACGTACGCCTGTCGATCGCCGGCGGCGGCACCCGCGCCGCCGAGGCGTCCGGCAACGACACGCTGCGCATCCTGATCGACCAGAACGGCAAGACCCTCCAGCCGCGCGGCGCCGACAACGACCAGGACGAACTGTTACTCAACCTGGTCCTGCAGTTCACCGCGCAGGCCCCCGACGGCCGGGCCACGCTGCGCCTCGCCGTCACCGCGGCCGGCTTCAACGAGTCGGCCGTCTCCGGCGGCCACTCGACGACCGTCAAGGGCGGCGGCGCGTCCCCCACGCCCAGCCGAAAGCCCTCCGCCAGGCCCACCACCGAGGCGCCCGAGTCGTCCGCGCCGGTCGACACCGCCACGGACGTACTCCCCGGTGGCGGCGCCCAGCCGACCGGCGCGTTGGCCTCGAACAACAACCCCAGCGGTGGCGTCCCCTGGCCGATGTACCTGCTCGGCATCCTGCTGATCGGCGGCGGCGGGGCCCTGATCTGGTGGCTGCTGCGCGGCGGCAGGTCCGAGGACGAGGCCGGCGAACCCGCCCTCGCGGGCGCCGGCGGCGGCTACCACGGCGGCGGCCACACGGCGGTCATGCCCGGCGTGACGCAGACGATCCCGCAGCCGCGCAGCGCCGCCCCGACGACGTACGGCACGCCCCCGCCGCCGCACCCGCTCGTCCAGCCCAGCCCGCTCACCCACCCCGGCGGCCCGGCAGGCGGCATGGGCCAACCCGGCCCGCGCCCCTACCCCGGCCCGGCC
>NZ_BAAALT010000114.1:0-13774 GCF_039528515.1 Luedemannella flava | reverse complement strand
GGTCGCGCCGACGCCGGACGCACCCGGCGCGCCCAGCTCGCCCAGGGCGGGCGCGTCGCCGCCGGCCACCACCCGCCCGTCCGCGACGGCGACCGCGACGAAGACCACGCGGCCGACCGGTGGCGGCAGCCGCTCCGGCTTCGGGGTCCCCGCCGGCCTCACCCTCAAGCGCCACAACGGCGACCTGACCATCACCAGGGACGGCACCGTCATCGACGGCCTCGACATCTACGGCTTCGTGAGCGTCAAGGCCAGCAACGTGACGATCCGCAACTCGCGCATCCGGGGCACCGACCCGGGCACCACCAACAAGTCGCTCATCTCGGCGTACGGCGACCACCGCAACCTGCTCATCGAGGACACCACGCTGCGCGGGGACCATCCGTCGCCGTACCTGGACGGGCTCAAGGGCCGCAACTTCACCGCCCGCCGGGTGGACATCTCCAACGTGGTCGACACCGCGCTGATCTTCGGGGACAACGCCACGATCGAGAACTCCTGGCTGCACGGCAACACGCACTTCGACCCGGACCCCAACCAGCCCGACGGCAAGAGCCACGACGACAACATCCAGATCGAGGGCGGCACCAACATCGTGATCCGCAACAACACGATCGAGGGTTCGTTCAACGCGGCCATCATGGTGACCCAGAACTACGCCCGGTCGTCCGACATCCGGGTCTCGGGCAACCGCATCTCCGGCGGCGGCTGCTCCATCAACCTGTCCGAGAAGGGCAAGGGCCCGATCGTCGACATGGTGATCGAGAACAACGTCTTCGGCACGTCCCGCCTGGACCGCTGCGCCGTGATCGCCCCACCCACGTCGACCCCGACGATGCGCGCCAACACCTACCGCGACGGCACCACGGTCACGGTCCGCAAGGGCTCCTGATCAGAACGGCGCCGGGCCGTGGCCGGTCAGCGACATCAGGATCTGGGTGGCGAGCAGACTCCGCGTGCCGGTGACCGCGACGCGACCGATCTCCTCGTACGGCAGCTCGATCTGAAGGTCGTCGGTCGCCGCCCGCGTGGCGGCGGTGGCCACGTCGGGCCGGAACGTGCCACCCCAGCCGGGCGGACCGCCGTGTCGGTTCATTTTCAGTGAGGCCATGCCCGGCACCCGTGTGCCATCGGCGAGGATGAGCCTGGCCTGCCCCGAATAGCTGTTCATGTTGTTGACTCTAGCTGTCGAAGGTCACAACTTGGACAAATGTTGATCATGGTCCGGTCGGGGAGGATCCGTCCTCATCCGCACCGCAGACCGCTGATCTCCGCCGTCCGCTCCGTCGTCGGGGCTGGTCAGCTCAGCAGGCCGGGGAGGATCTCTGCGGCGCGGTCGATGGCCGCGTCGTCGGCGTCCAGGTGGGTGAGCAGGCGCGCGTTGCGCGGCCCGAGCACCGAGACGAGGATGCCCCGCTCGCGGGCCGCCGCGCCGAACACCGGGGCGTCCAGCGGTGCCCTGCTCAGGTCCAGCGGGATGATGTTGGTGACCACGCGGGCCGCGTCGACCACGCCGGTCGGCGCGAGCGCCTCGGCCAACCGCCGCGCCCGCGCGTGGTCGCCGGCGAGCCGGTCGATGTGGTTGTCCAGCGCGTACAGGCCGGCGGCCGCGAGGACCCCGACCTGGCGCATGCCGCCGCCCATCCGCTTGCGCAGCACCCGGGCCCGGGCGATGTTCTCGGCGCTGGTGACCACCAGCGACCCGATGGGCGCGCCCAGGCCCTTCGACAGGCACACGGACAGGGTCTCGAACAGTGCGCCGTACTCGGAGAAAGGTGTTCCCGTCGCGACGTGCGCGTGCCAGATCCGGGCGCCGTCGCAGTGCAGCGCGACGCCGTTGTCGTCGGCGATGCCGCGCAGCCGCTTGAGGACGCCGAGGTCGATGATGCCGCCGCCGCCCCGGTTGTGCGTCTGCTCGACGGCGATGGCGCGGGTGGGCACGGCGTGGAAGCCGGCCGGGCGCACCATCGCGGCGACCGTGTCCGGGTCGATGTCGGCCCCGGCGGGCGACCAGGTCCGCGTGGAGATGCCGCCGATCGCGGCGGCGGCGCCGATCTCGTACGTCACGACGTGCGCGTCGGCGTCGCAGAGCAGCTCCTCGCCCGGGGGCACGAGCAGCTGCAGGGCGATCTGGTTGGCCATCGAGCCGGTCGGGCAGAACAGCGCGGCCTCGTGCCCGAACAGCTCCGCGACCCGCGCCTGCAGGGCGTTGACCGTGGGGTCCTCGGCGTAGACGTCGTCGCCCACCTCGGCGGCGGCCATGGCCGCGCGCATCCCCTCGGTGGGCCGGGTGACGGTGTCGCTACGAAGATCGATCATCCGCGCAGCATCTCAGCCACGAGGAACGCCAGCTCCAGCGACTGCTGGGTGTTGAGCCGCGGGTCACAGGCCGTCTCGTACCGCCCGGCGAGGTCGGCCTCGCCGATCTCCTGGGCGCCGCCGAGGCACTCGGTGACGTCCTCGCCGGTCAGCTCGACGTGCAGGCCGCCCGGGTGGGTGCCGAGCTGCCGGTGCACCTCGAAGTAGCCGAGCACCTCGTCGACGATCCGGTCGAAGTGGCGGGTCTTGTAGCCGTTGGAGGACTCGTGCGTGTTGCCGTGCATCGGGTCGCACTGCCAGACGACCTTGTGGCCGGCGGCGGTCACCTTCTCGACGATGCTGGGCAGCACGTCGCGGACCTTGAGGTTGCCCATCCGGGAGATGAGCGTGAGCTTGCCCGGCACGTTGTCGGGGTTGAGCCGCTCGCACAGCTCGATCGCCGTCTCGGGGGAGGTGCCGGGGCCGAGCTTGACGCCGATCGGGTTGGCGATGCGGGAGATGAAGTCGATGTGGGCGCCGTCGAGCTGCTTGGTGCGCTCGCCGACCCACAGGAAGTGACCGGACAGCCCGTACGCCCGGTCGCTGGCCACGCGGGTGAGCGCCCGGTCGTACTCCAGGGCGAGGGCCTCGTGGGAGCAGTAGAGGGTGACCGTGCGCAGGGCCTCGTCGTCGGTGAGGCCGCAGGCGCGGATGAAGGCCAGCGCCCGGTCGATCTCCCGGGCGATCGCCTCGTAGCGCTCGCCGAACTTGGACGTGCGCACGAAGTCGCGGTTCCAGTCGTGCACGGCGTGCAGGTCGGCCATGCCGCCGCCCAGGTACGCCCGGAGCATGTTCATCGCGGCCGCCGAGTTCGCGTACGCCCGGATCATCCGCTGCGGGTCGGCGATGCGCGCCTCGGGCGTCGCCTCCAGCGAATTGATCATGTCGCCCCGGTACGCCGGCAGGCCCAGCGAGTCGGTGGCCTGCGAACGCGGCTTCGTGAACTGGCCGGCGACCCGGGCCACCTTCACCACCGGCAGGCTCGCCCCGTAGGTGAGCACGACCGCCATCTGCAGCAGCGTGCGCGCGTTGGCGAGCAGGTGGCTCTCGGTGTTGTCGGCGAACGTCTCGGCACAGTCGCCGCCCTGCAGCAGGAACGCCCGGCCCTCGCATACCTCGGCGAGGCGCTCGCGCAGCTGGTCGACCTCGTACGGCGCGACGACGGACGGGACGGTGTTCAGCACGGAACAGACCTCATCCACGACCTCCGGGTCGGGCCACGGCGGGGTCTGTGCGCGCGGCAGGGTCCGCCAGACGTCCAGGCCGAGGCGGTCGGCCTCGGCCGCGTCGTGGGTCGGGCGACCGATCTCGACGACCCTGCCACCACCCGGGTAGCGGAACTGGTGCCACTCACGGCTCATGTCGAACACATTACGTGCCCGCCCCGTAGCCGGATCCGTCACGGCGGTCGGTCCCGGCCTATGGACGGGCCCCGCCGCCCGGCCGAACGGGCAGCCCGGCAGCCCGCCAGGCGGCGAACCCGCCCGCCAGGTCGGTGGCCCGGTGCAGACCGAGATCCTGCAGCGCCGCCGCGGCGAGCGAGGAGGTGTACCCCTCCTGGCAGACGACCACGACCGGCAGGTCGTAGGAGTCGGCGATGGGCAGGCGCGCGTCGCTGCGCGGGTCGAAGCGCCACTCGAGCACGTTGCGCTCGACGATCAGGGCGTCGGGGATCTCCCCCTCGGCCCGCCGCTGCGCCTCCGGCCGGATGTCGACCAGCACCGCCCCGGTGGCCGCCGCCCGCGCGACCTCGGCCGGCCCCAGCCGGTTCAGCCGCGCCCGCGCGTCGGCGAGAATCTCATCAATCGACCGCCCACGCTCGCTCACCAGTCCACCCCCGCCCGGTTCATCGACTCGACGACCAGCACGCCGCGGTCGAGACGGTAGCGGGTCATCGCCGTGAGCGCCGGCGCGTAGACGTGCACGCTGATCGCGGGCACGACGCCCCGGTTGGCCACGCGGTGGATGTGGTGGGCGCCGAACTCCCGCACCGTGCCGGCGCGCAGCGTCGTGTCGGCGAGCCCGCCGTCGCCCACCAGGGACTCGGTGATCTCGCCGGTCACGACGAGGAACGCGCCGGCCGAGCCGCCGTGGTCGTGCAGGTCGGTCTCCTGGCCGGGCAGCCAGGTCAACAGCCAGGCCTCGTGGTCGGGTCCGGCGCCGAGCCGGGCGTACCAGCGCCGCTCGGCGTCGAAGCGCGGGTCGAGCGGCCCGGCGACATACCGGCGGGCAAGGTCGGCAAGGCGAACGCGCGTAGTGATCATGGCTCCGGTCCGTTCGTGGGAGTTTTCGGTAATGCCTATCTGCTGAATAGGCCTTTGGGATTGTTACCGATCACCCACGACAGAGCCCGCTCGCGCGCCGACCGAAGTCAACATCGCGACGAGCAGTCAAAAAACGGACCAACCACCGCACGCGCCGATCTTCTCTGGCCACTCACGGCCGCGTCAACGCACGGTTCAAATAATGAGATGTGTACGCCGCGGCGATCAGCCGGCGACGAACACGAGCGCAGCCGAGCCGAGCAGCACCATGGCGAGCATCATGATCAGAAGTCCGCCACTGCCGTCGAAGCTCGAGGTCCGCACGGTTTCCTGGGGGGTGGTCATCAGCGGCCTCCTCGGCGTCGTCTTACTTCACGGTAGGAGGTCGCCGACCGACCGCGAGACCGTTTCACCCGGATTCGCGGTAGCTCACGCCTCCGGGTGAACACGTTCACCCGTACCGGAGAACCGCAAACCACCATGTGTCGTTGATCAACCGTGGACGTACCCGACCTCGACGAGTACCAGCTGCACCGCGAGGCCGACCGGGCGTGCGTCGACGGCGTACCCATGCCGGGCCTGTCGGCCGCCTTCTACCGCCGCACGACGCCCGACGGCGAACACAGCGTCGGCATCTACCGCTTCGCCGGGGTCGAGATCCTCCAGGCCTGGGGGTACGCCGACGAGCCCCACTGCCGGGCCCACCGCGTCCGCGAACCCAACGGCGACTGGGGCGCCCCCCCTCCCGGGCTGCCCCCGGGTCCGCCCCGCCGCCGACCCGGACCCCCCGGCCGTCCGCACAGGCTCCGGCGTCTGGCTCCCCCTGATCCCCGCCCCCCACCTCCCCTGACCCCCGCCACCTGCACACGTTCGGCGACGCGCGAGCCCGCACCCCCGCCACCTGCACACGTTCGGCGACGCGCGAGCCCGCACCCCCGCCACATGTGCGCATCTGGCGAGTGCAGCCTCCCCCGATCCCGCCATGTGCGCACATCTGGCGGATGCCGAGGGTGGTCATTTCGCCAGAAGCTCACATCTGGCGAACACCAGGCGCTGACCGCTCACCAGAAGCGCACATCTGGCGAACACCGGGCGTTGGTCGCTCGCCAGAAGCGCACATATGGCGGAGTTCGTGCGCTCAAACGTCGCCAACTGTGAACATCTGGCGCGCGCCTACCATCACGACCTCGCCAGAAGCGCACACCTGGCGGCGGAGGCGGTCTGCGGCCCGCCACTTGGGCGCATGTGGCGCCGCGTGGGCACCGCGGCCGCGGCCCAAGCGCCCTCCACGTGACGTGGGGGTCGTCGACCGGCGACGGACCCGCGCAAGGCAACGCCGCCGACCGCCTGTACGGCGGTCGGCGGCCTCTTCCCCCAACGGTCGCGCCTTCCCCGGCCCCTTGCGGACCACGCGACCGAGCTTGTGCGCGCTAGCCCAGGTCGCTGATCCGGGCGGCGGCCGGCTCCACGGCGGCCGGTGAGGGCGCGGGTGCGGTGAGGGTCCGGCGGACGTACACCAGCGAGCCGGCGGTCACCCCGAGCGCCGCGACGAGCGCCACGGCGTGCAGGGTCGGGTCGATGAGGGGTACGAACCCGACGAGGCCCACGGGCAGCTGGACGAGGGCGATCAACGCGACGAGCAGGCCGACGCGCTGGCGGCCGCCCCACAGGTACGCGGTCCACACCGGGGCGCTCACCACGGCCAGGGTGAGGGCGTCGAGCAGCATGTGCAGCGGAACGTTGTGGACCCGGTTGTGCGCGAACGCCGACGCCGGCGACGCGATCAGCAGCACGCCGAGAACCACGACCGTTACTACAGCAAGCCGCCTCATGTCGACCTCCACTGTCAGCAAGCGGTTACCCGTCGTAATGACGGTACGGCGCGCGACTCAGCGGAAGGAAGGTGTGAGGACGTGAATGAAAAAGTTGCTCACGTACTTTGATCGGCGATCTCCCGCGCGCGGTCGCGGGCGGCCTCCAACGCCGCGAGCATCGCCGCGCGTACGCCATGGTTTTCCAGCTCGCGGATGGCGGAGATCGTGGTCCCCGCGGGAGACGTGACGGCCTCACGGAGCTTGACCGGGTGCTCGCCGGAGTCGCGCAGCATGATGGCCGACCCGATGGCGGTCTGCACGATGAGGTCGTGCGCGACCTGGCGGGGCAGGCCGAGCAGGATGCCCGCGTCGGTCATGGCCTCGACCAGGAAGAAGAAGTACGCGGGGCCGGAGCCGGACAGGGCCGTGACGGCGTCCTGCTGGGACTCGGGCAGGCGGATGGTGCGGCCGAGCGGCTTGAACATCTCCTCGGCGACGGCCAGGTGCTCGCCGGTGGCGTGCGGGCCGGCGGAGATGGCCGTGATGGCCTGCTCGACCACGGCCGGGGTGTTGGTCATGACCCGCACGACCGGGGTGCCCTCGGCGAGGAACTTCTCGAAGAAGCTGATGGGCAGGCCGGCGCAGAGCGTGACGACGATCTTGCCGGTCGGCACGACGGGGCCGATCTCGGCCATGAGGGTGCCGGCGTCCTGCGGCTTCACCGAGATCAGGATGACGTCGGCGGCGGCCACGGCCTCGGTGTTGGACAGGATCCGGATGCCGTAGCGCTGGGTCAGCTCGTCGGCGCGCTCCTGCCAGCGCTCGGTGGCGACCAGCCGGTCGACCGGCCAGCCGCTGCGCAGCAGCCCGCTGATGACGGCCTCGCCGATCTTGCCGGCTCCCATGACCGCGATCGTGTGCATGTCCGCCCCCCTCACAAGATAGATCTTGGGGCCGACCCGTCGAGGGCCGGCCCCAAGATCCCAGATATCAGGAACCGAAGAAGGTCTCGACCTCGGTGTAGCGCTCCGGCGGGACCGTCTTGAGCTCGCGGGTGCCCTCGACCAGCGGGACGCGGATGATGTCGGTGCCGCGCAGCGCCATCATCTTGCCGAAGTCGCCCTCGTGCACGGCGTCGATCGCCTGCAGGCCGAAGCGGGTGGCGAGCACCCGGTCCGCCGCGGTGGGGGTGCCGCCGCGCTGGATGTGGCCGAGCACGACCGTGCGGGCCTCCTTGCCGGTCTTGGCCTCCAGCTGCTCGGCGAGCCACTGGCCGATGCCGCCGAGGCGGACGTGGCCGAAGGCGTCGAGCTCCTGGTTGTGCAGGACCATCTGGCCGTCGAGCGGCTGCGCGCCCTCGGCGACGACCACGATCGGGGCGTACTGGTGCTGGAAGCGCTTCTCGACGTAGGCGGCGACCTGCTCGACGTCGAACTGCTTCTCGGGCAGCAGGATCACGTTGGCGCCGCCGGCGATGCCGGCGTGCAGGGCGATCCAGCCGGCGTGGCGGCCCATGACCTCGACGACCAGCGTGCGGTGGTGCGACTCGGCGGTGGTGTGCAGCCGGTCGATGGCCTCCATCGCGATGCCCACGGCGGTGTCGAAGCCGAACGTGTAGTCGGTCGCGCCGAGGTCGTTGTCGATGGTCTTCGGCACGCCGACGACCTTGACGCCCAGCTCGTCGAGCTTGGTGGCGACGCCGAGGGTGTCCTCGCCGCCGATGGCCACGAGCGCGTCCACGCCCAGCTCGGCCAGGTTGTTCTTGATCTTCTCGACGCCACCCTCGATCTTGAAGGGATTCGTCCGCGAGGAGCCCAGGATCGTGCCGCCGCGCGGCAGGATGCCGCGGACCTCCTTGATGCCCAGCGTCATGGTGTTGCCCTCAAGGGGCCCACGCCAGCCGTCACGGAAGCCGATGAACTCGTGGCCGTAGGTGTCGACGCCCTTGCGGACCACTGCGCGGATCACCGCGTTCAGGCCGGGGCAGTCGCCGCCGCCGGTCAGCACACCGATACGCATGACTAACTCGTCCTCCAGATATGGGTTCCCAGTACGTGCCCCCTGGGCCCGAGTCGAGGAGACCGTCGGCACCGTTGCCAGCCCGGGGCGGGCCGCACCGCGCACTGTATCCGGTCCAGGTAACACACACGAAACCGGCACCCCAGCGCGGGGTGTTCACCCGCCTAACGCCCGCCACCTCGCGAGGTTGTGCCGGGCGTCCACGAGCGCGTCGTGCCGGGCCGCTTCGGCGGACGGCAACGGCGGACGGCCCCGGTCGTCCCAGAGCTGCCGCAGGTCCTTGGTGAACCGCGGAATCTCCCGGGGCAGCGCCGGCATGGCGCCCCACAACTGGGCGAGCGCCACATGGTCGTACGCCGCGTACCAGGCCCACAGTTCGATCTTCTCGTGCGGGCGGTCCCGTACGGGCTCGAACAGGAAATCCTGCAGCTCATCGCGGATGCGGGCGCGGGACCGCCAGGCGGGGTCGGCCGGCGAGGGCAGCTGGTCGAGCACGTGCTTGCGCACCCAGGGGACCGCGTTACGGTCATCGAACTCGGTCGAGACGGCGTAGAACTCGCGGCCGTACTCGTCGACGACGCCGATCGACACCAGGTCGATGATGCGGCCGTCCTCGACGAACTCACAGTCGTAGAAGTAGCGGTAGGTCATCGGGCACCATTGTGCCCGGCCCGCTAACCTGTCCGGCCATGACGTTCTCGATCGTGGGTCGGTCGGCCGACGGGCAGGCTCTGGGCGTGGCCGTGGCCAGCAAGTTCCTCGCCGTGGGCGCGGCCGTGCCGGCCGCCGAGGCCGAGGTCGGGGCGATCGCCACCCAGTCGTACGCGAACCTCGCCTACCGGCCGCAGGGGCTGGCGTTGCTGCGTACCGGCGTGTCCGCGAGCGGGACCGTCGCGGGCCTGACGGCCGCCGACGATGGCCGGGCCACCCGGCAGCTCGGCGTGGTGGGTGTCGGCGGCGACGGCGCGACGTTCACCGGCGACGAGTGCCACCCGTGGGCGGGCGGCGCGGCCGGCGACGGGTACGCCATCCAGGGGAACATCCTCACCGGCCCCGAGGTCGTCGCCGAGATGGAGCGCGCCTGGCTGGCCGGCTCGGGCGAGGTGAAGCTCGCGCGGCGGCTGCTCGCCGCCCTCGCGGCGGGCGACCGGGCCGGCGCCGACAGGCGCGGCCGACAGAGCGCCGCGCTGTTCGTGGTCGCCAAGGGTCAGGGCTACGGCGGGACCAGCGACGTCGTCGTCGACCNGCATGATCTCGATCACGCCCTGCGGGTCGACGACCACCCGGACCCGGTCACCGAACTCGGCCGCCTGCTCGACCTGCACGCGCTCTACTTCGACAAGCCGGACCCGGCGACGCTGCTCCCCCTCGACGGCGCCGTGGCCGACGAGGTGAGGGCACTCCTTGACGCACTCGGCCACTCGGGTGACCTCGACAGCGCGCTCGCCGACTGGGCCGGCGTGGCGAACCTCGAGGAGCGGATGGTGCCCGGCGCGATCGACCCGCTCGTCCTCGACCACCTGCGCATCAACGGCGTTTAACGGGAATTCAGGGTCACGACTCGGCGTCAGTGCGTGAACGGCGCGTACTCCGAATAGGCGACTGTCACCGCGCCGTACTAACCTGTCCTGCCGGACACCACCCTCACCGGTGTGGGTGGAGGGGTGTACAGAGCGCGACGCGCACGCGATGATCGGGGGGCTGTCGCGGCGCCATCGCAACGACACAGGGTAGGACCCGGTGTCAAGCGATGTCGCGAGCAATTTGGGGAGGAATGTGACCGTGGACGGCCGTCCGAGCGACGCCGGGGACGCGCTGACCGGCGTCGACATGTTCGCCGGGCTCGAGCCTGAGGCTCGCGCGCGCGTCCTTGCCGCGGCCGTGCCCCGCACCTACCGCAAGGGTCAGCTCCTCTTCGTCGAGGGCGACCCGGGCGAATCCCTCATCGTGCTGCGCCGCGGCGCGGTCGCGGTCTTCCGCACCGCCCCCACCGGCGAACGGGCCGTGCTCACGGTCGTGCGCCCGCCCGATGTCCTCGGCGAGGTCTCGCTGCTCGACGGCGCCGCCCGGTCCGCGTCGGCCGAGGCGATCGAGGACTGCCAGGCCCTGGCGCTGTCCCGCCCCGCGTTCATCGAGCTGGTGCACGCCAGTCCGCGCCTGCTCGACGCCGTGATGCGCTCGCTCGGCGGCCTCATCCGCCGGCTCACCGAGCAGAACGCCGACCACGTCTTCCTCGACCTGCCCGGACGGGTCGCCAAGACCCTCGTGCGGCTCGCCGGCGACGCCCCCGCGCCGATGGTCACCATCGAGCTCAACCAGAGCCAGCTCGCCGAGATGGCCGGCGGGTCGCGACAGAGCGTCAACCAGGCCATCGGCTCGTTCGCCAACCGCGGCTGGCTGCGCACCGAGGGTCGGCGCATCGTCGTCACCGACCTCGCCGCCTTACGGCGCAGGGCCGGCATGACGGAGCGCTGACCGGGGCCATGGCCGCCGGGGCCTGCACCAGATGCGGCCGGACCGCAGGGCCGGAGGACCGGTTCTGCGGCTGGTGCGGCACGGCCCTGATGCTGGTCTGCGACCGGTGCGGCAAGGGCCACGCGGTCGAGATCGCCTTCTGCACCGGGTGCGGTCACGCGTTGCGGGAGTCCGCCACGCCGCCCGTCGCGGCCGAGGAACGCCGCCGGGTCAGCGTCCTGTTCATCGACGCGGTGGGCTCCACGACGCTCGCCGAGCACACCGATCCCGAGACCGTACGGCGGATCCAGACCGCCTTCTTCGACACGGTCCGGCGGACGGTGCGCCAGTTCGGCGGGGTGGTGGAGAAGTTCATCGGCGACGCCGCGATGGTGCTCTTCGGCGCGCCCGTGGCCACCGAGACCGACGCCGTGCGCTGCGTACGGGCGGGCCTGAACCTGCAGCGCGACCTGGCCGCGAGCGAGGAGACCAACGCCTGGCAGTACCGGGTCGGCATCGCCACCGGCGACGCCCTCGTCGACGTCGCCGTGGCCCACGACGGCGGGCAGGCGATCGTCGCCGGCGACGTCGTCAACACGGCGGCGCGGCTGCAGTCCGAGGCACCCGTCGGCGGCGTGCTGGTCTGCGGCGTGACGCATGTGGCCAGCCGCACGGACATCCGCTACTCCGCACAGGCGGCGCGCACGCTGAAGGGCCGCTCCGCCCCGACCGAGGTGTGGCTCGCGCTCGGCCCCGTGCAGCAGCAGATCGACCCGGCCACCGACACCACCGAGATGGTCGGCCGCGAGCACGAGCTGAGCGTGCTCACCACCGCGCTGCACCACGTCGTCGCCGAGCGGACCCCGCGCATGGTGACCGTGCTGGGCCGGGCCGGCATCGGCAAGAGCCGCCTGGTCCGCGAGCTGTACCGGCACACCGACCAGACGCCCGGCCGCACCATCTGCTGGCGCAAGGGTCGCTGCCCGCCGTTCGGCGAGAACGTCGGGTATGCCGCCCTGGCCGACATCGTCCGCGCACAGGCCGGGGTCCTCGACACCGACCCGCCCGAGGTCGCCCGCCAGCGGCTGGACACGGCGCTGCGCGACCTGGTGGAGCCCGGCGAGTGCGACCGGCTCTCGGACGCGCTGCGGCCGCTGCTCGGCCTGCCCGGCTCCCCGCTGTCCACTGAGGACGCCGAGTCGGCCTGGCGGCAGTTCCTGCTCGCGTTGGGCGCCGCGGGCCCGACGGTCCTCGTCTTCGAGGACGTGCACTGGGCCGACGAGCGCATGCTGCGCTTCATCGAGCTGCTCGGCGCGAGCGTCCGCGACGTGCCCCTGCTCATGATCTGCACCGCCCGGCCCGAGCTGCTCGACCGGGCCCCCGGCTGGTCCGGCGCGCTGCCCGGGATGATCTCGCTGTCCCTGACGCCGCTGCGCGACGAGTCCATCGCCCGGCTCTACAGCCAGATGCTGGGCGCCGCAGCGTTCCCCGCCGCGCTGTTGCGCCCGCTCGTCGAGCTCGCCGACGGCATGCCGCTCTACGCCCAGGAGTACGTGCGGATGCTCATCGAGCGCGGCACCCTGCGCCAGGCGGACTCCAGCTGGGTCATGGACCCCGGCGCCGGGCTGCCCATGCCGGACAGCGTGCACGCGGTCATCGCCAACCGCATCGACCTGCTTGACAGCGCCGACCGTACGGCCCTGCAGGCCGCCGCCGTGGTCGGCACCCGGTTCTGGCCCGGCGCGGTGGCCGCCGCGCTCGGCACCGGTGTCGACGGCGTGGAGCGCGCCCTGCGCGGACTGGCCCAGCGCGACCTGGTCCGGGAGGAGCCGACCTCCCGGATGGCCGGCGAGGTGGAGTACCGGTTCCGCCACTCGCTCGTCGGCGAGGTCTGCTACGAGCGCCTCCCCCGCGCCGAGCGGGTCGCCCGGCACACCCGCACCGCCGACTGGCTCGACGCGCACGCCGACCCGCGCGGCACCGAGCTCGCCGAACTCGTGGCGCACCACCGCTACACGGCCTACCGCACTGCCGCCGAGCTGGGCCAGCCGACCGCGCCGTACGCGGTGTCGGCGCTGGCCGCGCTGCGCCACGCGGCCCGCCGGGCGGTCACCGTGAACGCCTTCGACGCCGCGGCGGCCGACCTGACCCGTGCCGAGCAGCTCGTCGACTCCGGGACGGCCGAGAGCGACCGGCTCGGCGTCGAGCTGCTCCGCACCGAGCTGGCCTTCCACTCCGAGGAGGCGGCGTTCGTCACCGGGCCCGGCCCCGACCGGCTGCACGAGCTGGCCGACCGGCTCTACCGGGTGGGCGAGCACACCGGCGCGGCGCGCGCCTGGACGCTGCTTGGCCAGGCCGCCTGGCTCGGCGGCGACCGGACGGCCGCGCTGCGGCACCTGGACCGGGCCGTGGAGCTGTTCGACGCGGCGCCCAACAGCCCGGAGAAGGCGCACGCGCTGGCCGAGGTGGCGCGGCTGCACATGCTCAACTACGAGCACGTGCCGGCGCTGGCCGCGGCCGGCATGGCCCTGGAGATCGCCGACGAGCTGGGCCTGGTCGAGGTCCGCGCCAACGCCTCGATCACCATCGGCATGTGCCACTACCAGGCCGGCACCCGGGGCGGTCTGGCCCACCTCGTCGACGCCATGGAGTTCTGCCGCACCCACCAGGTGCCCAGCCTGCGGCGGGCCACCCGCAGCGTGGCGCTGGCCTGGTGGGAGGAGGGCGAGATCGAGCGCGCGATCCAGCTCCTCGGCCCGGTCAGCTCGCTGGGCGAGGCCGCGTGGGAGGCGCTGGGCGCCGGCGACTGGCCGCGGTTCCTCGCGGCCCCCGACGCGTACCTGCCGGATTCGCAACTGGCGCGGA
>NZ_BAAALT010000113.1:0-11979 GCF_039528515.1 Luedemannella flava | reverse complement strand
GCCCGCCCGCCGGGCGCGCCGCCCCGTCCCGGTCCTCGGCCGCCTGGCCCACCGCCGCCGGGCGCCCCGATGTCGTCGGTCCCGCTGTCCGCAGCCCCGATGTCCTCGACTCCGCTGTCCGCGGCGCCCCTGTCGGCCGCCTCGCCGCCGCATGGCCCACACCGCCAGCCGCCACCGAAGGTGGATCCGCGCCGGACGGCTCCGCCGCCCGGGTTCGGCCCGCAGCCGTCGCCCGCCTCCGGCCCACACGGTCCAGGTGGGCCTGGCGGCACTCCCGCGCGCGGTGCGTCCGCAGGCGGCGGCGCGGCAGNCGCGGCAGGCCGGCGGCCGCAGCCGGGTCCCCCGCGCGAGCGCACGGTCGGCCAGTCGTTGGCCGGCGAGCGTCGTCCGACGCCCGCACCGCGTCGTCCGGACGAACCTCAGGAACCGCCGTGGTCCGCGCGGCGTTCACCCGCCCGTTCCGATCCGCTGTTCCTCGATCTCGGCGACGACGCGGCGGAGCGTGGCGTCCTTACGGGCTTCCCGAGTGTCATGCGGCGCCGGTGGCCGGTGTTCGCGGCGAGCCTGGTGGCCGTCGTCGGGACGGTGACGGCCGCGGTGATCACCGCGCCCAAGGACGACAGGACCAACTCGCCCGAGACGGTCATGGGCGCCGCCGGCTCCGCCCCGCCGGCCACGGTCAAGGCCTCCCGCCCGCCCACCCCCTCCGGCGGTCAGGCGCCGTCCGCGCAGCCGGCCAGCGACGTACGCCTGCGCGACGAACAGCGCAGCGTCACGATCTCCTGGCGCGACCCGAGCAACGGCGTGGCCACCGCCCGCCTGAAGGTCAACCGGGACGATCAGGTGCTCTTCGAGGGCGACGTGCCGGCGGGCGTCGACCACTACCGCCTCGACGGCCTGAGCCCCGACCTGAACCTCTGCGTCACGGTGACCCTCGTCTACCCGGACGCCACCGCCCCGACCACGGAACCCGTCTGCACCGACCGCACGCGTTAGCTCGGTTCGCTCGGTCGCGGTCCGGAGGATCTGTCTGTTCGTGCGTGGCGGCGGAAAGCACGGGACCGTCATGTCGCCGCCACGGGTCACTGAACGAATGCTGAAACGCTGTGGAACCTGTGTCGCACTTTTTATGCAACACGGAGTTTGGCGCGGCCTGCCGCCTGTGCGGGCTCAGTCCGCCGACCGCGACGGTAGTCGGATCGTGGACAGGGCGACCACCACGATCCACGCCCATCTCCAACCGGCTGTGGTCAGCCCTGCTGCCGGACTGATGTACCCGCTACGCCCCGTCGCCGGCTGAGGCCGCCTGTTCCTCGTGGTAGCGGGGGACGATGAGGTCGGTGTAGTCGGGGTGGCGTTTGATGAACGCCGCGATGAACGGGCACAGCGGCACGATCAGTCCCTTGTGGGCGCGGATGGTGTCGAGCACACCGCGCGCCAGGGTGCTGCCGAGCCCGCGGCCCTCGAACTCGGGCAGCACGGTCGTGTGCACCAGGGCGAGAGCGTCCGGGCGCGTGCGGTAGAGCACGTACCCCGCCAGGTGGCCGTCGACGTGGATCTCGTACCGGCTGGCGTCCTCGTTGTGGATGATCTCCGTTGCCACCTGTTCACCCTATCTTGCGCGCCGGTTCAGCCGAGGATCGCGCGGAACCGCTCCTCAGCCGTGTCGAGCTGCTCGTAGATGTGCTCCTTCACGTCCTCGGTCAGGGGCGTGTCGGGCAGGGCGACGAGCCGGCGCAGGGTCGGCACGAGTGGGGCGTACTTCGTGGCGGCGCGGGTGACCTTCGGGCCCGTGGTGTGCACGATGCCCACGCCGTTGTCGGTGAAGTCGCTGACCTTGATGACGCGCGCCCACGGCGTGCGGGTCAGGCTCGCCTCGACGTGCTCGCGGTACTGCTCGTCGGCGTCGCGCGTCGGGTCGTACTCGGGATTGGTCACCGCGCGGACCAGATCGGCCACGCGGGGATTGAACCGCGCGGCGATCGCGGTGAGGGCCGCGGACACCACATCACCGTTGGTGGATCCCGCCAGCTCCGCGGGGTGGTCCTCGACCGCGTCGTGCAGGAGCGCGGCGACCAGCACGTCCGCGTCGTCGATCGCGTAGTAGCGCCGGATGCGGATCGCGGTGCGCAGCAGGTGGTTGAGGTACGGCTCGCGGGTGCGCCGGTCGTCGCGGTGCAGCTCGGCCGCGAGGTCCAGTGCGTCGATCAGGGCGGACCGGTCCGGCTCCGGCAGATCGGCGATCTCCAGCAGGAAACGCTCCCGCAGGCCGGCCTCGCCATGGATCTCGGTGACCGCGTGCAACGGCATCGTCATGAGGTACCGCGGGGAAACGCCTTCCATGGATGACAGGTATACCGAAATGAGGCCGACCTGTAACGCCCGCGTCGGTGACCTAATGCCGTCACCGCGACGTCGCGTGATCGAAATCTCCTCCACTAGGCTGGCCGCGTGGACATCATCTCGCGGGGGTTCCGCGGTCGGGGAAGTGCCGACCCGCACCTGCCGCCGGGGCAGTATCTGGTGCACGGCGACGACTTCCCGGTGCTGTCCGCGGGGCCGACACCCCGCGTCGACACCGCGACCTGGCAGTTCACCATTACGACCGAGACCGGTGAGCGGCACGCGTGGGACTGGGCCCAACTTCAGGACCTGCCGAGCGACAACCCGCGGGTGGACCTGCACTGCGTGACCAAGTGGTCGAAGCTCGGCACGGAGTGGGAGGGCGTGAGCCTCGACGCCTTCCTCGAGAACGTCGAGACGGCCGCCGACTACGCGCTGGTCCACTCCTACGGGGGATACACCACCAATGTCCCGTTGGAGGACCTGCTTGACGGCCAGGCGTGGATCGCCTACGGGTACGACGGCGAGCCCCTGACCCCCGAGCACGGCGGCCCGGCGCGGCTGCTGGTGCCCCACCTGTACCTGTGGAAGAGCGCCAAGTGGGTGCGGGGCATCACCCTGCTGCTGGAGGACGAGCCGGGGTTCTGGGAGAGCGTCGGCTACCACAACTACGGTGACCCGTGGCGCGAGCAGCGGTACTGGGGCGACTGACGTGGCGCCCGGCCGAGCTGGTCTCCGTCCGGGCCGAGACGTCCGCCGCCCGCACCCTCACCTTCGACGTGCCGGACTGGCCCGGCCACGTCGCGGGCCAGCACGTCGACGTTCGGCTGACCGCCGCGGACGGCTACACGGCCCAGCGGTCGTACTCGTTGGCCTCGGCGGCGGGCGGGCCGGTCGAGCTGACCGTGCAGCGCGTCGACGGCGGCGAGGTGTCCGGCTACCTGGTCGACGAGATGGCGCCGGGGGACAGGTGCGAGGTGCGCGGCCCGGTCGGCGGCTACTTCACGTGGGACCCCGAGGACCCGTCGCCGGTGCTGCTGGTGGCCGGCGGTTCGGGCCTGGTGCCGCTGATGTCGATGCTGCGCACCCGCGCAGAGGCCGGCTCGCGGGTGCCGTTCCGCCTCATCTACTCGGTACGCTCACCGGCCGACGCCCTGTACACCAGCGAGCTTCGCCGCCGGGCCCGCGAGGATCGAGGCCTCGATGTGGAGTACGCCTACACGCGTGTCGCCCCGACGGGGGTGCGCCGGCCGGCGGGGCGGATCGACGCGGCCCTGCTCGGCGCGGCCGGCTGGCCCGCGGATTTCGCCCCGACCTGCTACGTGTGCGGCCCGACGGGCTTCGTGGAGTCGGTGGCCGATTTACTGGTAGGTGCGGGACATGCCGCCGACCGGGTGCGAACGGAGCGGTTCGGCTGATACTGGTAAACGACGGACGATCGGAGGTGGGACAGTGGGTGACCAGGCGTCGTTTGTGGACGGCAATGAGCTGGCCGGCGCGTTCCGGGAGCTCTTCGCCGTCGACGTGACCACCGCCCGGGGCACCTGTGTGTCCTGCGGCCGGTCCGGCGAGATCGCCCAGACCCACGTCTACCATGGCCCGGGCCTGGTCGCCCGCTGCGCCGGCTGCGAGGCGGTGCTGGTGCGGCTCGTCCGGGGGACCGGTCGGGCGTGGCTGGACCTACGCGGCGTGACGTGTCTGGAGTTCGGTCTGCCCGAGCCCGTCTGACGATCGTTTCTGTCACAAGCCCCTGCCCGGGCCGGAGGGACGCCGGCCCGGGCAGGCCCTTTTTGTGTCCACAGCCGACTCTTTACACAGTCGAGCGATGAGAGTAACTTTCTGAAAACTTACATATCCTTGCGCAAGGATCTCGTCCCCCCGTTTTCGGAGGTCCACATGCGTCTCCCATCCCGTCGTTGGCGCGCCGCGCTCGCGGCCGCCGTCCTCGCGGTCGCCGGCACCGCGGTAGCCGTCCCCGTACTCGTCGCGGCCCCGGCCGCCGAGGCCAAGGCGGACGCCAACCCCGGCGCCCGCGACGTGATCGTCCATCTCTTCGAGTGGCCCTGGGCCTCGATCGCGTCCGAGTGCACCAACGTCCTCGGGCCGAAGGGCTTCGGCGGCGTGCAGGTCTCGCCGCCGCAGGAGCACGTCGTCCTGTCCGGCCAGGGCTACCCCTGGTGGCAGGACTACCAGCCGGTCAGCTACGCCCTCACCTCGCGGCGCGGCGACCGGGCGGCGTTCGCCTCGATGGTGCAGACCTGCCACGCGGCCGGCGTCAAGATCTATGTCGACGCGGTCATCAACCACATGGCCGGCGGCGCCTCCACCGGCCCCGGCTCCGGTGGGTCCTCCTATTCGCAGTACGGCTACCCGGCGGTGCCCTACGGCAGCACCGACTTCCACCACTGCGGCCGCAACGGCAACGACGACATCCGCAGCTGGACCGACCGCTGGGAGGTGCAGAACTGCGAGCTCGTCGACCTGTCCGACCTCGCCACCGAGGCCTCGTACGTGCGCGGCAAGCTCACCGCGTACCTCAACGACCTCATCTCGCTGGGCGTCGACGGGTTCCGGGTCGACGCGGCCAAGCACATGCCGGTCGCCGACCTCTCGGCCATCTACGCCGGGCTGAGCGGGACGCCCTACATCTACCAGGAGGTCATCGAGGGCGGCCCGGGCGAGATCAGCCCCAGCGAGTACGTCGGGGCCGGCGACGTCACCGAGTTCCGGTACGGCGACACGGTCGGCAACGCGTTCCGCGACGGGAACCTGGCCAACCTCAACAACCTCGCCTCGTCGATGCTGCTCGCCTCGGGTGACGCGGTCGCGTTCGTGGACAACCACGACACGCAGCGCAACGGGCGGGCCCGGCTCACGTATAAGGACGGCACGAACTACGCCCTCGCGGAGGCGTTCATGCTGGCCTTCCCGTACGGGACGCCGGCTGTGATGTCGAGCTTCACGTTCACCAACAACGACGCCGGGCCGCCCGCCGCGGCCAACGGCACCACGTCGGCTGTGACCTGTGGCAGTGGCTGGGCCTGCGAGCACCGCTGGCGCACCACCGCCAACCTGGTCGGCTTCCACAATGCCGTCACCGGCACCGCCGTGACGAACTGGTGGAGCAACGGCGGCGACCAGATCGCCTTCGGCCGCGGCTCGGCCGGGTTCGTGGCCTTCAACCGGTCCACCTCCGGGCTGACCCGCACCTTCGCCACGAGCCTGCCGGCGGGCGTGTACTGCGACGTCGCGAACGGCGACCCCGCTTCGGGGGCGTGCTCAGGGACCACCTACACGGTCACCTCGTCCGGCCAGGTCACGGCGACCGTGCCGGCGAACGGGATGATCGCGCTGCACGTCAACGCCCGGGTGTCGGGCACCGTCAGCCCGACCACCGCCGGCCCGACCTCGACCACGTGCACCACGACGGCGGTCACGTTCCAGGTCACCGCGACCGTGGGCAGCGGCGAGACGATCGCCGTCGTCGGCGACCAGGCCGCGCTCGGCTCGTGGAACACCGCCGGCGCGGTCGCGCTGACCGCGTCGGGCACCACCTGGCGGGCCACCGTCGCCCTGCCGAAGAGCACCACGTTCGCGTACAAGTACATCCGCAGGTCGGCGTCGGGCGCGGTCACCTGGGAGTACGACCCGAACCGCAGTCACACGACCACGACCGCCTGCGCCGTCACCTACACGGAGACGTGGAACGGGCCGACCGCTTCCCCGTCGGCGTGCAGCACGGTCGCGGTGTCGTTCGGCGTGAACGCCACCACGGTGTGGGGCGAGAACGTCTTCGTCACCGGCAACCAGTCGGCGCTCGGCAACTGGAACACGGGCAGCGCGGTGGCCCTGTCCCCGGCGACGTACCCGGTGTGGCGGGGGATCGTGAACCTGCCCGCCAACACCACCGTCCAGTACAAGTTCCTCAAGAAGAACGGCTCCGCCCTCACCTGGGAGTCCGGCTCGAACCGGTCCATCAACACCGGCTCGGCGTGCACCCTGACGCTCACCGACACCTGGCGGTGAGCCCGGCCCGGGCGGCGGCCGGCGACCCCGACCGCCGCCCGGCAGGGCACCTGCCGCCCCGGGGGCGAGATTCATCCAAGATCCCCGTTTCGGGTGCAGGAGTGTGGCTGGGCTCCACTCCCGCACACGAAATCGCGATCAACCCGACAGCCGAAGGGCGAAATGTCGCTTCCGCGAGTCGCGGGACCGCGCGTCCGCACCGCGTTTAGCGATCGTGGGCCGGGATATGGCAACGGCCGTCGATTCGACTACGCGGTGGTACCGGATTCGACGATCTCCACGCTCGGTCACTGCGCCGAAAGCGCCGATCCTGGACGCGGGGTAGCAACTACAAATCAGATATTTCCGATTTGAGAGGGCGCGGCGGGCCTACCCGCTACACACGCTATCGGGCCCAAATGGCGGCCGCTCAAGCGCTATTTCCGAATGGTGCGGTGGATAGGACCCGCTGCTATTCGGTCGGCTACCCGACAGTTCATCGTGACGCCTGTGGCGTCACCACGCCCGGTTTGCGGCGCGCTGGCGTCGGTGTCCGGTGAATAACGCGCGCCGAAAAGGAAATGTCGTATTGGCCGACGTGCCGGCGGGCGGCGCGCGGGCGCCATCCGCCGACATCGTCGGCTATAGACGGGCTACCGACCTGGTCTTACGTTGATCTCCCCTGTTGATCATCCGTATTTCTCCACCGAGGTCGGTGCCTTGTGTCTCGTAGCTTCCTTCGGCAGTCACTCAGCCGTCATAAGCTTTTCTCCGGAGCCGCGCTTACTTTTCTCTCGCTCTCGGCGGTGACATTCGCGGGCGTTATCACGGTTGCCGTGGCGGCGCCCTCGACGGCGGCGGACACCATCAACCCCCTCGCCGGAAATAACGGATTTCTCGTGCTCGTCGAGGGGGACGCGACCCTCGGCCCGAACGAGACCGACGGCGCGATCGCGATCGGCGGCGACCTCCGGCTGGCGGGCGACCACCAGGTGTACGCGCACGGCGCGGGCGGCCTGACCGTCCCCGGCGAGGCGAACAAGACGGCGCTGCTGGTCGGCGGCGAGATCGACTTCGCGCACAGCGACAAGAACGCTGAGCTGAAGGTGCTCAGCAACGGGTACGTCAAGATCGGCGATGTGAGTCACGCGTCCGTTCTCGAGCGGGACCGCAACAACGCCCCGGTCCCGACCGCCGTGGTGAAGAAGAACGCCTCGTACACCTCCATGCCGCGCGTCGTGCTGACCGCCAAGCAGCCGGCGTCGTCGGTGTCGGCGCCCACCAGCCTGCAGCTGTCGACGCTGTTCGGGCAGTTCCGCGACCGTTCGCAGCTGATGGCGGCGCTCACGCCCAACGTCAGCGCGACCCGGTCCGGCGACCAGCTCAAGATCACGCTCGCCGACGGCGTCAACGTGCTCAAGCTGACCGCCGGCGACCTCGCGGGCATCCGGGAGTTCACCTTCCAGAACAAGCCGACGACCGCCCGCACGCTCATCATCAACGTGGACACCAGCACGTCCTCGCACAAGCTGACCTGGCAGGTGCCGAACTTCGCCGGCATCGCGGGCGCGGACGCCACGCACGTACTCGTCAACTTCGCCGACGCGACCAGCGTGACCCTGGGCAAGAACTCGGCCACGGTCGAGGGCACGCTCTACGCGCCGTTCGCCAACCTGGTCAACGACAGCCGCAGCAACCTGGAGGGCAACGTCGTCGCCAAGGCGTTCACCCACGGCGGCGACTGCGACGGCGGCGAGATCCACGCCTTCCCGTTCGACGGCCAGGTGCCGGTGGTCCCGGTGACCTCCGCCCCGGCGACCACGGCCGCCAGCTCCGCGCCGGCGACGTCCGCCAGCGCGACCACGGCCGCCCCCACCACGGCGGAGAAGACGACCGCGGCGCCCGCCACGTCCGCCGCGCCGACCACGGCGGAGACGACGTCCGCGGCGCCGACCACGGCGACGGAGACCACGACGGTGGCGACGACGTCCGCGGCGCCGACAACGGCGGTGGAGACGACGACCGTGGAGACGACGACGGTGGCGACCACGTCCGCGGCGCCGACCACGGCGACGGAGACGACGACGGTGGAGACCACCACCGCGGCGCCGACGACGACCGCCCCGACCACGTCGGTCGTGACGACCGCACCCGCCACGAGCAGGCCCGCGCCGACCACGACCGTGGCGACGAGCGAGCCCGTTCCCACCGAGACCGTCGTCACGGAGGAGCCGCCGACCACCGCCCCGGTCGTCGCGCCGCCCACCACGCCGCAGCTGCCCACCACCGGCGCGTCCATCCTTAGCTGGCTCATCGTGGGTGTGGCGTTCCTCGCCCTCGGCCTGGGTCTGCTGATCGCCGCCCGACGGGTGCGCGTCTGACACGGCACGTGACGTGGGCCGGGCGCGGATCACACCGCGCCCGGCCCACGCGTGTTCCGGCGGATGTCCACCCCGCCCTGAGCCCGCGTTGAGGTCCGGCCGGCACGGTCGGTGCCATGTCGCCCCGCCCCCCTCGTCCGCCGACGCGGGCAACGACGTCGCACCGGCGCCGGTTGCCCCGCCGGCGACTCGTCGTTGTCCTCGGTGTGATCAGTGCCATGGCTACCGCCGCCGCGGTCCTCGTGGCCCACCTGCTGCCGTCCCCGAGCGCGGCCGCCGCCCCGCCGGCGCCAACGACCGCCACGACAACAACAGCCCCGACAACGGCCACCACCTCGAGCGCCGCCCCGCCGACCACGGCGGGCTCGTCGGCCGCGACCCGGCAGGCCGCCCTCACCCGGGCCCTGGCCGCCCTGCCCACGGGTCGGCACGGCGAGTTCTCCGTGGCCGTACGTAACAACCGCACCGGCGGGACGTACCGCTACCGCGCGTCGGACACGTACGAGACGGCCAGCATCGTGAAGGTGGACATCCTCGCCGCGGTGCTGCTGCGGGCGCAGGATGACGGCCGGTCGCTGACCGACGCCGAACGGTCCGCGGCGACGCGGATGATCCGGGCCAGCGACAACGACGCCGCCACGTACCTGTGGAACCGCGCCGGCGGCGCGAGCGGTGTACGCGCGGCCAACCGGCGGCTCGGCCTCACCCACACGACGCCGGGCACCGAGGGTTGGGGGCTGACCCGCACCACGGTCGGCGACCAGGTCACGCTCGTCAACCGGGCGCTCGGCACGTCCGGGCCGCTCACGTCCGCGAGCCGCGCGTACATCCGGGGCCTGATGACGACGGTGAACGGCGACCAGGACTGGGGCGTGCCCGCCGCGGCCCACCGGGGGGAGACGGCCGCCGTGAAGAACGGCTGGCTCAGCCGGAGTACGGAGAACGGCCGGTGGATCATCAACAGCATCGGCCGGATCACGGGCCCGGGCGTCGACCTGACGGTGGCGGTGCTTTCCCACGGCCATTCCGGAATGTCCACCGGAGTGGCCCTTACTGAGCAGATCATCAAGCTCGCGCGGCAGCATCTGGCCTGGTGAATACCCGGGTCGGGGCACACAGAAGATCGCACATGTGTTCGAATAACGGCCATGGAGAAGCGCAGGCACTTCTGGAACGGATCCTGGGGACGGCTCGCCCGCCGCGACGTACTGCTCTACGAGGACGGCGGCCAGTGGCTCATCGAGGTCCGGGTCGGGGGAGCCGAGGGGCGCAGCCGGTGGATCCCGCGCGAGGACGAGGACGCCGCCCTCGACGAGCTGCGCGCGCTGCTGTCCGGGACGGCCGACTGGCGCGAGCTGTAGGGCGTACTCCTCAGACGGCTTCGCGGAGGGCGACCTGCGGCGCGGGGAGCGCGATGCGGTCGCCGGCGCGGTCGAAGAGGTAGAGGTGGTCCGGGTCGAGCCGCAGGCTCAGCGTCTCGCCGACGCGGGGCGCCAGGGCGGCCGGCATCCGGGCGGTGACGTCGCCGATCGCCTCCCGGCCCGGCTCGGCCTCGGGAACGTACGACGGTTGCAGGCCATAGCGGCCGGAGTCGTCGGCGCGGCGCGGCTGCGGGACGATCCGGGCGAGCCGCCGGCGCAGCGGGTGCGGCGGCGGCGGATCCCCGCCGACCGCCTGCGCGAGCTCGCCGTCGGGCAGCTCCAGCTGGGAGACCCGGTGCGGGGTGGGCACCGAGCCGGTCTCCAGGTGGACCAGCACGTCGTGGCCCCGCAGCTCGACGAGGCGCACCACGCCGTGCAGGTCGGCGCCCTCGGCATCCGCCGTGGGGACCAGCGCGTCCGGGCGGAAGCCCACGGTGACCCGGGCCCCGTGGTACGTGGCGAGGGTGCGGGCGCGCGCGTCCGACCACGGCAGGTGCAGCGTCTGCGCGCCGAGGTCGACGACCGTGCGCCGGCCCGGTTCCGCCTGCACGGCGGCCTGCAGCAGGTTCATCCGCGGGCTGCCCACGAAGGCCGCGACGAAGAGCCGGTGCGGGTCGGAGTAGATCTCCTCCGGGGTGCCGACCTGCTCGATGCGGCCCTGCCGCATGACCGCGACGCGGTCGCCCAGGCACATCGCCTCGGTCTGGTCGTGGGTGACGTAGATGGTGGCCACCCCGAGCTGGTGGATGAGCTCCGACAGGTAGTTGCGCACCGACTCGCGCACCGCCGCGTCCAGGTTGGACAGCGGCTCGTCGAGCAGGAACACCCGGGGCTGGCGCACGATGGCGCGGCCCATGGCGACCCGCTGGCGCTCGCCGCCCGACAGCCGGTCGGGCCGCTTGGTGAGCACGTCGGTGAGGTTGAGCAGCTCGGCGACCTCGCGGACCCGCTGGTCCCGCTCCGCCTCCTCGATATGGTGGTTGATGAGGGGGAACGCGATGTTCTCGGCGACGGTGAGGTGCGGGTACAGGCCGTAGTCCTGAAAGACCATGGCGACCTCGCGCTCGCGCGCGGAGATGTGGTCGATGCCCGCACCGCCGAAGGAGATCTCGCCGGACGTGGCGGGGTCGAGGCCCGCGATGAGGCGCAGCACGGTGCTCTTGCCGCAGCCGGTCGGCCCGAGCAGCACCATCACCTCACCGTCGGCGACGGTGAGGTCCAGATGGTCGACGGCCGTGACGCCGGTCGGGTAGACCTTGGTGAGCTGGCTCAGGACCACGGTGGACATGGCGACTCCGCTCCCCGGGTGGGTGGGGTCCGTGTCGTTCCATAGTGCCCCGCGGATGCCATAGACGTACACCGCTATCGAGCAGCTTACTTCTTGTGACCGACCGCTCACCGGCGGCGTTTGCGGCCGCCCTCGCACTCGTCGGCCAGCGCGCACGCCTCGCGGGCCTGCTCGCCCGCCACGCGCGCCGCCTGTTCCTGCTCGTGGGCCGCGCGGGCGGCCTCCCCGGCCAGCTCGTCGGCCACCTGCTCGGTGGTGAGCGCGAAGTCCAGCGTGCGCTGGGCGTCGGCCTCGGCGGCCCGGCACCGGGTCACCTCGTGCGTCAGGGCGTCCTGCTGCGGCGTCCAGCCCTCGGCCCGGCGGAACACCTCCCGCAGCTGATCAGCGGTGATGTCGCCGCGCCGGAACGCGGCGAACGCGGCGTGCGTGGTCACCCGCTCACCCTCGCTCGTGCCCGTGCGCTGCTCCGCGAGGCGCTGCGCCTCGGCCGACGCCGCGGCCAGGGCCGCCGCCGTCTCCCGCGCGGCGGCGTCGCGCCGGT
>NZ_BAAALT010000112.1:0-1265 GCF_039528515.1 Luedemannella flava | reverse complement strand
CAATAGCGATGCCCATGATGTTGTTTCGCATCAGCGAAGCTTCTTTCTACCGTTTCTGCTCGTCGCCGATAGAGCTTTTTACCCCAGTCGCTCAACCTTATCGCATTAGCGTTTTCTACGCTTGATTGCCAAACATGTCGTGTAATTACTTTTGTTTGATTTTTACTCGCGGTACATTGGCTTCTGACTGGACAGCTTTCACATTTGTTCGCGTCGGAATGGTAATGACGATAACCCGTCCGGCTCGTTGTTTTATAGATTAGGGTTTCACCTTGCGGGCAAACATAGGTATCTGTATCGGGTTGGTATTGATATTCACGCTTGGCAAAGTAACCTTTCTTTTTACTTGGTCTACGGTAACCAAGCACGCCTACTAATTGCCTTTCTTCCAGATTATGGCACACCGCTGCGGTGAAGTAGCCTGCGTCCAACCCCACGGCTATTGGATTTAGTTCAAAAGTATCGAGCGTTCGGTCGAGCCGACTGATGATGGGTTGTGAATCATGGACATTGCCTGCGGTTGCATGCGTATCAACAATAATACCGTGTTTGCCATCCACAATTCGATGGTCAAGGTAGAAGAACCCTTGCGGCTTTTCATCCCGTACCATAAACCCGCTTTCTGGGTCCGTGCGACTGACTTTGGTGGGTTTTGTGCAAGGCGTTTCATCCTTACACTTCAGGGGCTTTTTTCCTTCATCCTCCCGGTCTTGCAGTACCGCTTCGTTCAGTTGCTCTACATACACCGAGGGGCTGACTTTTAAGTCTTCGATGTCATAGCGCTTTTTATTCGCATTGGCTTTTAGGTGTGTGCTGTCAGCAAACAAGCTATAGCCACCAATCAACTTTTGTTTCATCGCTTGGCGCACTATCGTATCAAAGATAGATTGATAAATGCTGCTGTCTTTGAAGCGCTTAATACGGTTTTGGCTTAACGTTGAATGGTGAATAACGTCTTCAGTTAGTCCCATCCCCAAGAACCAACGATACGCGACATTAACTTGGATTTCCTTAATCAAGCGACGCTCACTTGGAATGCCAAATAAGTAACCGAGGAATAAGATTTTAAACATCCGCACTGGGTCAACCGCAGGGCGGCCATTGTTTTTACAATAAAGATGGGCGACTTCATCACGTATGAATTCAAAATCAATCGCTAGGTCAATCAAACGCACTAAATGGTCTTTAGGAACGAGTTGGTCAATGGCGACCATTTCCAATTCGAGTTGCTGAGGGGTTTTGTCTTTAAGCATGGTGAACTCTCG
>NZ_BAAALT010000111.1:0-80520 GCF_039528515.1 Luedemannella flava | reverse complement strand
GGCGAAAGATGGCGGCACGGCCGCCGGGGGCGCGGCGGTCGACGATGCCGCGAAGGCGGGTGCGGCGACGGCGGGCGGGGCGGTGCGGGCCGGGAAGGTCGCGGCACCGGCCGGCGATCCCAAGCCGGCCGACAGGTCCAAGCCGGCCGACCCGGCCGTGGGCCAGGCTCCGGGCGAGGGTTCCGAACCGGGGGAGATGCTGCCGCCGTCCCGGTGGCTGCTCATGACGGTGCGGGTCGTCGGCACGATCGTGGCCGTCTCCGCGTCGGTGCTGATGGCGACGTTCGGCGCGTTCCTCACGCCGTTCCGGATCGGCGGAGTCCTGATCCCGGTCGCGCTGGCGGTGGCGATCGTGGCGCCGGTGGGGATCATGCTGTTCGCCCGCTACGTCACGGGCCGCGGGCTGCCGGTCATCCTGGCCGGGGTGGCCTGGGTGGTGACCACGTTCCCGTTCGCCAACCGGCGTACGGAGGGCGACCTGGTGCTCTCCCAGCAGTGGGTCGCCGTTCTCTACCTGTTCCTCGGCCCGATCGTGGTCGCGGCCATCTGCTACCGCGTCCTCATCCCACCCCGCCGCGCGTAGCGCGCCCCCGGCTCGGCCTCAGTCCGGCGCCATAGCGCTGGAATGCGGACCCATTCCGGACCTGAGGCGCCATAACCCGGTGACTCCCACACCGTGCACCACCGGATCTTGGATGGCAGGCCGGCGGCGGTGGCCCGTATCGCGGGACCCGCCGACGTATGGCCAGTAACGTGCGGAACTCATCGCGCGATGACCACACGAAATTGGCCAAACGTTACTACTCGGGCCGGCGATGGCACTTGATCAAGTGCGTGGGACGGGCATCCGGCGTCTGTGCGGTGTGCGTGGTTTGTGTGTGTTTTGGGGCTGTCTCGACGGGTTTTGGTATTAGGCATGTCGCATCTGGGGGCGCGCACCCAGGTATCCGCAGAATTGCCGCATACCCTCGTAGGAGTTCATGACCCCGGCAGATTGGTGCATGTCCGTCGTGACTGAGCCGACGTCCCACCGCGACCTCCCCACCGATGCGGACCAGCCGACCGTCCCGATTCCGGCCGATGACCAGCCCACCGTGATGATGCGGGCCGTTGAAGAGCCGACCCGGCTGATCCCCGCCGTCGACGGCGCCGAGCGGCCGACCGCCGAGATCCCCGCCGTCCGGCCCCGGGGCGCACACACCCCCGCCGGCGGCGGCCGCCGGATCCTCGGCCTGCCCAGACCCGCCTTCGCCGGCGTCGCGGCCCTCGCCGGGCTGGCGGTCGTCGGTGGCGCGCTGACCGCGCTGGACGCCAAGGACCAGGTGCCCATGCACACGCGCGTACTCGGCATCGACATCGGCGGCCGGAGCGAGAAGGACGCGACCCGGGAACTGGTCAACGGGCTGGGTGACCGGGTGCAGAGCCCGCTCACCGTACGCATCGGCGACCAGACCACCACCGTCGACCCGCAGCGCGTCGGCCTCACCCTCGACGTCGAGGCGACCGTCGCCCGGGCGGCGGACTCGGCCCCGAACCCGATCAAGCTGATCTTCGGTCGCGACGTGGCACCCGTGGTGAGCGTCGACGCGGAGAAGCTGGCCGACGCGGTGGCCCCCACCGCGACGAAGGCCGGCCACGCGATGACCCTGCCGAAGATCACCTTCTCGGGCCTCACCCCGAAGGCCACGTACCCCGTGGCGGGCGAGGGCGTGACCCAGGACGCCGCGGCCGCGGCCGTCACCTCCGGCTGGCTGCGTCAGGCCGAGATCGTCATGCCGCTCACCGTGATCACCCCGAAGACCTCGGCCGCCGACGTGGACCACCTCCTCGCTGAGGTGGCCGAGCCGGCCGTCGCCGCGCCGGTGACCGTGAACACCGACCGTGGCTCGTTCACGGTCAGCCGCCAGGCGATCGCCAAGAGCCTCGTCCTGAAGTCCGACAAGTACGGCCTGATCACGCCGAAGGTCTCCGAGCCGAAGCTGCGCGCGGCGCTGGCCGACGAGCTGGCCGGCGTCGAGATCCAGCCGCAGGACGCGTCGGTGCGCCTCGCCGACGGCACCGTGAAGATCATGGCGAGCCAGGGCGGCGAGCTGGTCGACACCGAGCAGCTCGCCAAGGACCTGCTGACGATCCTGGGCCAGGAGAGCGGGCGCAGCGTGGCCGCCGCCGTCGAGGCCGTCGCGGCGAAGACGACGGAGTCCGACCTGGCGGCGTTGGGCATCAAGGAGCAGGTCTCCACCTTCACCACGCACTTCTCCGGCGGCGAGGACCGCAACCGCAACATCATCCAGGTGGCCAAGGAGGTCGACGGCGCGGTCGTGAAGCCAGGCGAGACGTTCTCGCTCAACGGCTACACCGGCGAGCGCTCGTACGCCCAGGGCTACATCGACGCGCCCGTCATCCTCGACGGGAAGCTGGTCAAGGCGGTCGGCGGCGGCATCTCGCAGTTCACCACGACCCTGTTCAACGCGTCGTACTACGCCGGCCTGGAGGACGTCTTCCACAAGCCGCACAGCTACTACATCTCGCGGTACCCGTCGGTGATCGAGTCGACGATCTACTACCCGACGCTGGACATGAAGTTCCGCAACAACACCCCGTACGGCGTACTCATCGACACGTCCACGACCAGCGACTCGGTGACCGTCACGATGTGGAGCACCAAGGTCTACGACAGCGTGACGACCGAATGGGGCCCACGTCGCGACGTGACGCAGGCCAAAACGGTGCACCTCAAGGACGCCGGGTGCGTGCCGGCCGTGGGCGGCATCGGCTTCGCGCAGGACGCGTGGCGGGTCATGAAGTCCGACGGCAGGGAGGTGGCGCGGGAGAAGTTCTCCTGGCGCTACGACGCCGAGCCCCACTTCGTCTGTGACTGAGCGGGCGCTGGGAAATTGCCAAGAGAAGGCGGTCCGGGCATCGACGCGACGGTGGGTCCGGGGCTAGCATCCCGGGCCATGAAGAACCGTTGGGTGCCCATCGGCGTGCTCACCGTCGCGCTGTTCGTCATCAACGCCGCCGCGCGGCTGGTGACCCGGCTGGCCGACATCGCCGACGAGGACGCGCAGACCAAGCTGGGGCTCATCGCCGTGGCCGCCAGCGCCGTCGTGATGGTGGCGGCTGCCGCGTGGTGGACGGTCCGGCACCCGGCGGGTCGGGTCGTGGCCGACCTCGGCGCCGCCGGCATCGTGGGCGCGCTCCTCACGGCGCTGATCGGGCCCCTGGTCGGCGGCGTCGGCCCGTTCGCCGGTGGTCTGGGCAACTTCGTCGCCCAGGTGCTGCTGTTCCTCGGCATCACGGCGGTCGGTGGCCTGCTCGGCTACCTCGGCGTGGTGGCCCTGGGCCGCGACTGGCGCAGCCGTGGTCTCAAGCGCTACGCGGAGAACTACAGGTCGCGTCCGCGCCGCGTCGTCAAGAGCTGACGGGCGCCGTCAGCGTTACGTACGGGTGGTGGGTGGTGAACCCCAGCCGGGCGTAGAGGCCGAGCGCCCCGGCGTTGTCCGCGAGCACCTGCAGGGCGGCGCGGTGGGCGCCCTGCGCCACCGCCCACTCGGCGAGCGCGCGGGCGACCTGCTGGGCCAGCCCTTGCCGCCGGTGCGTCGGGACGACCTCGACGAGCGACAGCACGAGCCACCCCCCGTCCGCGGAGAGGGCGCCCCGGCCGAGCGCGGCGAGCGTCCGGCCGTCGTACACCTCCGCGAAGCGGACCTGTGGTGCCCCGGTGAGGATGTGGTGCGCGGCGGCCGGCAGCGTGCCCTTGCGGCCGGCCACGGCCGCCAACCAGGTCGGCGACGGCGTTGCCGCGAGGTCGACGCTCGGCAGGTCCGGCCGGGTGGGCACGGCGGCGAGCAGCGCGTCCAGCGACGCGGTCTGCACCAGCGTCGTCGGCCACGGGTCCCAGCCGCGGGCCAGCAGTTCGTCCTGCACGGCGCGGCAGACGGGCATCGGCACGGAGATGGCGGGCCGCACGCCGTGTGCTGAATACCACGCCTCGACGCGGTCCACCGCCTCGGTCAGCGGCATGCCCGGGTCGCCGAGGGGGAGGGCCGAGTTCCCCCGCGCGGTCCAGCCGTCCGCGGCCCGCAGCAGCCAGTCGCCGAGCTGTTCCTGGGCGGGCGCGGGCCAGGTGGTCGCCGCGGCCCGCTCGACGGCGATGATCTCCGAGTACCTCGTGGGGCGGGGCGGGATCGGCTTGGCCGCCGCCACCTCGGTCAACTCGTGCGTGTGCGACCGGCCGTCCTCCGTGCGCAGCACGAGTCGCTCGCCGTCGATGGCCAGCAGATCGCCGGTGAGATCGGTGAACGTCGGCCGGCCGGCCGCGCCCACGCCCAGCCGGAGCCGGATGACGACCCGGTTGCCCAGGTCGGCGGATGAGATCAACGGTGCCTCCCCGATGTCGCCGCCACGCAGACGGATACTAGGCTGAGAACGGCCGCAGAATCATGCGGCGGGAAGTCGCTGTGGAGAGGAACACCGGTGACCTACATCATCGCCGAGCCGTGCGTCGACGTGCTGGACAAGGCGTGCATCGAGGAATGCCCGGTCGACTGCATCTACGAGGGCAACCGGATGCTCTACATCCACCCCGACGAGTGCGTCGACTGCGGTGCGTGCGAGCCGGTCTGCCCGGTCGAGGCGATCTTCTACGAGGACGACGTGCCGGAGCAGTGGCGCGACTACACGGGCGCCAACTACGAGTTCTTCGAGGACCTCGGCTCGCCCGGGGGCGCCTCGAAGCTCGGCAAGGTCGACAAGGACGCCACGTTCGTGGCCGCCCAGCCGCCGCGCGAGCACTGACACTTCCCGTGGCCGCGACGCGGGCCGCCCGCTCCGCCGCCCTGCCCGACTTTCCGTGGGACCTGCTGGCCCCGGCGAAGAAGCGGGCGGCGGCGCATCCCGGCGGCCTGATCGACCTGTCCATCGGCACCCCCGTCGACCCGGTGCCCACGGTCATCCGTGAGGCGCTCGCCGCGGCGTCGGACGCCCCCGGCTACCCGCTGGCCGCCGGCTCCCCGACGCTGCGCGCGGCCATCGGGGAGTACGCGGCGCGCCGCTGCGGCGCCGGCGACGGGGTGGGCGTGCTGCCCACGATCGGCTCGAAGGAGCTGGTCGGTTGGCTGCCGATCCTGCTCGGCCTGGGCCCGGGTGACACGGTCGCGATCCCTTCGGTGTGCTACCCGACGTACGAGGTGGGCGCCCGGATGGCGGGCGCCTCCGTCGCCCGCGCCGGCTCCCCGGCCGAGCTGGACGCGATCGACGGCCCGGTCGGCCTGATCTGGATCAACTCGCCCGGCAACCCCAACGGGCGCGTGCTGCCCGCGGCCGAGCTGGCCGCCGTGGTGGCGTGGGCGCGCGCGCACGGCGCCGTCGTCGCGAGCGACGAGTGCTACCTGGAGCTCACGTACGACGGTGGGCCCACGCCGGTCTCGGCCCTCGACCCGGCCGTGCGCGGCGACGCGCTCGACGGCGTCATCGCCGTGCACTCGCTGTCCAAACGCTCCAACCTCGCCGGCTACCGGGCCGGGTTCGTCGCCGGCGATCCGGCCGTCGTGGCCGAGCTACTGGCCGTGCGCCGGCACCTCGGCATGCTCATGCCCGCCCCGGTGCAGGCCGCCATGGTGGCCGCGCTGAGCGACCAGGCGCACGCGGAGGAGCAGCGGCAGCGCTACGCCGCCCGCCGCGAGGTGCTGCGCGCCGCGCTGACCGGCGCCGGCCTGCGCATCGAGGACTCGGCGGCCGGGCTCTACCTGTGGGCCACCCGCGACGAGGACTGCTGGACCACTGTGGACTGGCTCGCCGGGCGCGGCATCCTGGCCAGCCCGGGCGCCTTCTACGGCCCCGCCGGCGTCCGGCACATGCGCTTCGCGCTGACCGCCAGCGACGAGCGGATCGGGGCCGTCGCGGCGCGCCTGTCGTCCGTATCCTGACGGCGTGAGTGAAGCGTTGCCGCTCGTGGAGCGGCACGAGCGGATCGTGGCGTATCTGGCGGGTCACGGGTCGGCCACCGTCGAGGAGCTCAGCGCCGCGTTCGCGGTGTCCGCGGTCACGATCCGGTCCGACCTCCGTTCACTGCAAAGGCAGTTGAGGGTACGCCGCGCGCGCGGCCACGCCATCGCGATCGAGCCGCCGTCCGGCGGGGCGCCGCGCGGCGCGGACGACGGCCTGCGCGCGCTCGGCGAGGCGGGGGCCCAGCTCGTCACCCCCGGGGACGTGGTGCACCTGGACGCGTCGCCGGGCGCGGTGGCGGTCGCCGAGTCGCTGGCACACGGGCGTACTCCCTGGGGTGATGACGCGGCCGTGACCGTCTGCACGAACGCCCTGGCGGTCGTGGCCGCGCTGCGCGGAGCCGCCGGCGTACGGGTCGTGGCGGTCGGGGGGACGCTGCACGAGTCATCGGGCGCGTTCGTGGAGCCGCTGCTCGGGCACGCCTTCGGCTATCTGACGGCCGACCTGGCCTTCTTCGGCTGCGAAGGGCTGGACCCGGACGGCGGGGTGACCACCGGGCACCACGCGGTCGCGGACGTGACGCGACGGTCGCTGGCCAACGCGCGCCGGCGGGTGCTGCTCGCGCCCGCCGACGTGCTGGGGCACCGCGCTGCCGTGCCGGTGTGCGATCTGCGCGGCGTCGACCTGATCCTGGCCGTCGCGCCCGGCCCGGCCGGCGCGGCGCTGCTCACTGAGATCGCGCGCACCGGCCCGGCCGTGCGGACGGTGCGCTGAGGCGCCTACTGGTTGGCGTGCAGGGCCTCGTTCAGCTCGATGCCGGTGCCCTTGCGGGGGCGGGCCTCCAGGGCCCCGGTCACCGAGTTGCGCCAGAACAGCAGGCCGTTCGCGCCGGACAGCTCGCGGGCCTTGACCACCCGGCCGTCGGGCAGGGTGAGCTTCGAGCCGGCCGTGATGTAGACGCCCGCCTCCACGACGCAGTCGTCGCCCAGCGAGATGCCGATGCCCGCGTTCGCGCCGATGAGGCAGCGCTCGCCGATGACGATGCGCTCCTTGCCGCCACCGGACAGGGTGCCCATGATGGACGACCCGCCGCCCACGTCGGAGCCGTCGCCGACGACGACGCCGGCCGAGATCCGGCCCTCGACCATGGAGGTGCCGAGCGTGCCGGCGTTGAAGTTCACGAAGCCCTCGTGCATGACCGTGGTGCCGGCCGCGAGGTGCGCGCCGAGGCGGACCCGGTCGGCGTCGGCGATGCGGACCCCGGCCGGGGCCACGTAGTCGACCATGCGCGGGAACTTGTCGATGCCGTACACGACGAGGCGGCGGCCCGCGCGGCGCTCGGCCAACTGCAGGTCGGAGACGGCGTCCGGCAGGCACGGGCCGGCTGACGTCCAGGCGACGTTCGTCAGCAGGCCGAAGATGCCGTCGAGGTTGACGCTGTGCGGCCTGACGAAACGCGCGGAGAGCAGGTGCAGCCGCAGGTAGACGTCGGACGCGTCCGTCGGCGGGTCGGCGAGCGAGCCGATGGTCACCTCGACGGCGCCCTCGAGCTTGTTGGGGTCGTCGGGGCGCTCACCCAGGCCGAAGGAGCCGGTCGGGAACCAGGTGTCGAGCACCTGGCCGTCGGCCGTGACAGTCGCGAGGCCGTAGCCCCACGCCGGGCTGTCCATGATGTTCTCGGGCTGCACGGCGGTTACGCTACCGGGTCGCGCGGGGCCGGGGCGGGTAGGGTCCATGGTCATGACAGCCGCGCTGACCCCGCAGATCCTCGCCGACCCCGTCGCGTTGACGCGCGCGCTGGTCGATATCGAGTCCGTCTCCGGCAACGAGCAGGAGATCACCGACGCGGTCGAGGCGGCGCTGCTCGCCGCCGGTCAGCTCAGCGTGTCCCGGCTGGGCAACGTGGTGTGCGCGCGCACCGACCTCGGCCGGCCCAGCCGGGTGATCCTCGCCGGGCACCTGGACACCGTGCCGATCGCGGACAACTTCCCGTCGACGGTCGCCGGCGACCTCATGTACGGCTGCGGCACGTCCGACATGAAGTCCGGCTCGGCCATCGCGCTGCACCTGGCCTGCACCGTTTCCTCTCCTGAGTACGACGTGACGTACCTCTTCTACGACTGTGAGGAGGTCGAGTCGGAGCGCAACGGGCTGTTCAAGGTCAGCCAGCAGCAGCCCGACTGGCTGGAGGGTTCGTTCGCGATCCTGCTGGAGCCGACGCACGGTCTGGTCGAGGCGGGCTGTCAGGGCACCATGCGGGTGATCGTGCGTACACACGGCACGCGGGCGCACGCGGCGCGGTCCTGGCGCGGGCACAACGCGATCCACGACGCGGGCGAGGTGCTGCGCCGACTGTCGGCCTACCAGGCACGGCAGGTGACCATCGACGGCTGCGGCTACCGGGAGGGCCTCAACGCGGTGCGGATCGCGGGCGGTGTCGCGAGCAACGTGATCCCGGACCTGTGCGAGATCGAGGTGAACTTCCGCTTCGCCCCCGACCGTTCGGAGGAGGCGGCGCTCGGGCACCTGCGCGAGGTGTTCGCGGGGTTCGAGCTGGAGGTCACCGACTCGGCGCCCGGCGCCCTCCCCGGCCTGGACCGGCCGGCCGCGCGCGGCTTCCTCGACGTGGTCGGCGAGACGCCGGTCGGCAAGCTGGGGTGGACGGACGTGTCCCGCTTCGCGGCGATGGGCATCCCGGCGCTCAACTTCGGCCCCGGCGACCCGAACCTGGCTCACAAGCGCGACGAGCACGTCGAGATTCCCAAGATCCGTACGGGCGCGGACCTGCTGCGCCGCTGGCTCACCACCGCGCCGACGACCTGACCGGGCCGGCCACCCGCGCCCGGGCGGCTCCGCGCGCCAGATGTGAGCATGTGGCGGGCTGCGACGGCGCGGGCTCACCAGATGTGCGCATGTGGCGGTTCGGGGCGGGGGCCGCTCCGCCAACTGTGCACATGTGGCGAGCCCGGTGTGCCCTGGCTTCGCCAGGTGCTCACTTTTGGTGGGCGAGGGGTTGCGGCCCACCAAAAAGCTCACGTTTGGTGGGCTGGGCGTGGGCTTGCCTCGCTGGATGTTCACATTCGGCGAGCCGCTGAGGCCGTGGAGGCGTCAACTGTGCGCATGTGTGATGGGTAGGGGCGGGCTGTCCCGCCAGAAGGCGCTTCTGGCGGGGCGCCCGTCCTCGCGGGCCAGACGTCACCACGTCGGGCGGGGTGGCGTCTGGTCAGGGGCAGGCGGGCGGGGGTGGGGTCATCGCGCGGGGGCGGCGGCGGGCGGCCGTCGGCTTGGCCTCGACCGGGGGTGCGACCTGGGCGTGCGGGCGGCGGCGCTGACCGCCGAGCGGGCGGGCGACCGCGACGGGCGCGGCGGCGACCGCCGGCGCGGCCTGCGGTGCGGAACGGGCGGACTCCACTGTGGAAGCCGTCGCGACGGGCAGCGCGGCCTGGGCCAGTGCCGCGGCGTACGACACGCCAGCTCGCCGGATCGCGACGAGCTCGCGGATGCGCCGGTGCATCTGGCGCCTCCTGCGGGCGATTTCGTTACGGGTCATCCGTGACCTCCCCCCATCCGGCCCGCCCGGTCGGGGCGGGTCTGGTCCTTGTGTTGCCCGGTGCCGTGTGGATCGTCTGTTGACCGCCTGCCTTCTGAGAACGTCGGGACAAGCTCACCTTGGATGACGCCATGGTGTCGCAGATCGTTCCCGATTCCAGACAGCGTTGCGCTTTCGTTACGGTGACGCCATGGCCTTTACAAATGGCGGGAACCGGGCGGACGACGAGCAGCGCCCCGCAGCCGGTCCCGAGCGGCACCGTGGCCCCGTCACGCTGCGCCGTGACGCGACGAAAGAGACCACCGCTGACCAGTGGCTTCTCGACTCCCGGGGGCGTGCCGACTGGAAGCAGAAGGACGCCTGGCGGGCACTGCGGATCCTGTCGGAGTTCGTGGAGGGGTTCGACTCGCTGGCCGACCTGCCGCCGGCCGTCAGCGTGTTCGGCTCGGCCCGCTCGAAGCCGGACAGCCCCGAGTGTGAGCTCGCCGAGGCGCTCGGCGGCGCCCTCGCGCGCGCCGGCTACGCGGTGATCACCGGCGGCGGGCCGGGCGTGATGGCGGCGGCCAACCGGGGCGCGGCCGACGCCGGCGGGCTGTCCGTGGGCCTCGGCGTCGAACTGCCGTTCGAGCAGGGCCTCAACGACTGGGTGGACCTGGGCATCGACTTCCGCTACTTCTTCGTGCGCAAGACGATGTTCGTCAAGTACGCCCAGGCCTTCGTGGTGCTGCCGGGCGGCTTCGGCACGATGGACGAGCTGTTCGAGGCCCTGACCCTGGTGCAGACGGGCAAGGTCACCCGCTTCCCGGTCGTGCTGCTCGGCGCGGCGTACTGGCGGGGGTTGCTTGACTGGATCCAGGAGACGATGGTCTCCGAGGGCAAGATCAGCCCGGACGATCTGGACCTCGTGTGCGTCACCGACGACGTCGACGAGGCCGTGCGGCACATCGTCGCGGCCGACGCCGCGCTGGTCGCGGCCCAGGCGGCCGCGGCGCAGGCGCAGCAGGCGGCGCGGGAGAGCGCCGCCGCGTGGCAGCGGGAGGCCTGAATGGCGGCGGTGTGCGTGTTCTGCGGGTCGTCGACGGTGCTGGAACCGCGGTGGCTCCGGTTGGCGGCCGACGTCGGTGCCGCACTGGCGGCGCGCAAGCACGTCCTGGTCTCGGGCGGTGGCCGGGTCGGGATGATGGGCGCGGTGGCGACGGCCGCCCGTGCGGGCGGAGGCCACACGGTCGGCATCATCCCGCAGTCGCTGGTCGACCTGGAGGTCGCGGACACCGAGGCCGACGACCTGGTCGTCACGGAGGGCATGGCGGCCCGTAAGACCGTGATGATCGACCGGGCCGACGTGTTCCTCGTCCTGCCCGGCGGGCTCGGCACGCTCGACGAGCTGTTCGAGGTGTGGACGCTCGGCACGCTCGGCCTGCACGACAAGCCGATCATCCTGCTGGACGTCGACGGCTTTTATGCCGGTCTGATGGCCTGGCTCTCCGAGGTCGCCCGGCAACGTTTCGTCGGCGTATCAGCCATGAGTCTGCTTCACGTTGTCTCAACGGTGGATAGTGCACTCGACGTTATCGAGCGGGTCGACTAGCCTCCCGGCCATGGCTGAGCCAGACCTACGGACCCTTCTCGAACATCACGTCGAGCAGTTCAACGAGGCCGTGCGCACCGGCGACTTCGCCCAGTTCGGCAAGGGCTTCGCCGATGACGCCGTGCTGCGCTTCGACGGGGTGCCGGTCGGGCCGTTCCGGGGACGGCCGGCCATCGTGGACGCGTACGTGACCCAGCCGCCGATGGACACCATGGCCCTGACCTCGATGGAGGAGATCGGCGGCGACGCCGTGCGGGCGTCGTTCGAGTGGGACGCGGGCGGCACCGGCAACCTGTTCCTGCGGTGGGCCGGCGCGGACGTCGTCGAGTTGGTCATCGCTTTCGACTGACCCCGCGCCCCGTAAGTTTCGAGCCGACCTACGCCAGGCCCCGACGGGCCACGGCGGGTGGCCGTTCCCCCCGGATCGCGGCGACCATGTCGAGCACCTGGCGCGTCTCGCGGACCTGATGGGCCCGGAACACCCGGGCGCCCAGCCACGCGGAGACCGCGGTGGCGGCGAGCGTGCCGGACAGCCGCTCCCCTACCGGCACGTCCAGGGTCTCGCCGACGAAGTCCTTGTTCGACAGGGCCACGAGCACCGGCCAGCCGGTCGCGACCATGGCGTCGAGGCGGCGGGTCAGCTCCAGCGAGTGCCGGGTGTTCTTGCCGAAGTCGTGCGCGGGGTCGATGAGGATGCCGTCGCGGCGTACCCCGGCGGCCAGAGCCTTGTCAGCCAGGGCGGTGACCGTCCCGATCACGTCGCCCACGATGTCCTCGAAACCGACGCGGTGCGGCCGGGTCCGCGGCGTCAGCCCGCCCGCGTGCGAGCAGACCAGGCCGGCCCCGGTGGCGGCGGCCACCTCGGCCAGCCGGGGGTCCGTGCCCGCCCAGGTGTCGTTGAGCAGGTCCGCGCCGGCCGCGACCGCCTCGGTGGCCACCTCGGCCCGCCAGGTGTCGATCGAGATGATCACGTCAGGGTGACGCTGGCGCACCGCGGCCACGGTCGAGACGGTGCGGCGCAGCTCCTCCGCGACGTCCACCTCGGCCCCCGGGCCGGCCTTGACCCCGCCGATGTCCACGATGTCGGCGCCTGCCGCGACGGCCGCGTCCACCGCCCGCAGGGCCGCGTCCTCGGCGAAAGTTGCACCCTGGTCGAAGAAGGAGTCCGGGGTACGGTTCACGATCGCCATGACAATGGGCTCGTGTGGTGCGAAGACGCGGCGCCCGAGGCGGAGATCGGCCTGTCCAGTTTGGGGTTCTTGTGCTGCGCGGCTAGCTTGCATGACGCCAGCGTGCCACGATCGCATCTATGGGTTCCCTGGTCCTCGTCCTTGTCATCGCGCTCGTGGTCGGCGCGCTCATTTTCGGCGTGCTCGCCCTGCTGTCCGGCGATGACCCCGGCCTCGTCCCCGCCGAGGCCGATCACGCGTTGCCCCTGCCCGCGAGCCGTCCGCTGGTCGAGACCGACCTCAGCGAGGTGCGCTTCGACACCGCGCTGCGGGGCTACCGGATGGCCCAGGTGGACAAGGCGCTGCGCCGGGCGGCCTACGACATCGGGTACAAGGACGAGATGATCGCGGTCCTGGAGGCGGAGATCACCGCGCTGCGTGAGGGCCGCACCGAGGACGCCGAGCTGATGCGCAAGGCCCGCGAGAGCGCGCTGGCGAGCGTCGAGAAGGGCTACGCCGTGCCGGCGGACGCCGGCGGGGAGCCGGCCGACGGGATCGACCTGGACACGGACGACGAGCCGGTCGAGACCGAGCTGGCCGACGCCGCGGTGACCGAGGCCGAGGCTGCCGCCGCGGCCGAGGCCACCGGGGAGCCCAAGGAGGAGCCCGCCGAGGAAGAGACCGCCGAGCCGGTCGGTCGGACGGCGCGTGGCTGATCCCGCCTCGCCCGGCATGGGCGAGGTCACCGCGCAGATCATCGTGGCCGCCCCGGCGGAGCGGGTCTTCGCGGCGTTCGTGACGTGGGAACGGCAGGGCGAGTGGCTGCCGTTCACCAGCGTCCGCCTCACCGGCGGCGACGGCGGCGTGGGCAGCCACATCGAGGCGGTCACGGCGATCGGGCCGGCCGTGCTCCGCGACGAGCTGCGCGTCGACGTGCTCGACCCGCCGTACGAGGTGCGGGTCGTGCACTACGGGAAGGTGCTGCGCGGGCCGGGCGTCATGCGCTGCACACCGCTGGCCGGCGGGCGTACGCAGGTGGTCATGCACGAGTGGTTCCACCTGCCGGCCGGGCTGCTCGGCCAGGTGGCCCGGCCGCTGCTGTGGCCCGGCTCCAAGGCGAGCCTGCGGTACGCGCTGAGCCGGTTCGCGAAGCTGGTGGAGTCCGGCACGCTGCCGTGACCGGGCCTGTGGACAACCGGGGCCCTGTGGACAGCCGTGGAACTGTCCCACGGCGGTCGTAGCCTGGGAGCATGTCCGACCTTGTCATCGGCGATGACGGCCTCGCCCGCTGCCGCTGGGGCGCCAGCACGCCCGACTACGTCTCCTACCACGACGAGGAGTGGGGCCAACCCGTCCGGACCGACGACGCCCTGTTCGAGCGGCTGACCCTCGAGGCGTTCCAGTCGGGGCTGTCGTGGATCACGATCCTGCGCAAGCGTCCGGCGTTCCGCGCCGCGTTCGACGGCTTCGTCATCGGCAAGGTCGCCACCTACGGCGAGGCGGACGTCGCCCGGCTGCTCGCCGACGCCGGCATCGTGCGCAACCGGTCCAAGATCGAGGCGGCGATCGCCAACGCGCGCGCGGCCGCCGATCTGCCCGACGGGCTCGCCACCCTGCTGTGGTCGTTCGCGCCGCCGCCCCGCCCGGCCGGCCGCCCTACCTCGTTCGCCGAGGTCCCGGCCACCACGGCCGAGTCGACGGCGATGGCCAAGGCCCTGCGCAAGCTCGGGTTCCGCTTCGTCGGCCCCACCACGGCGTACGCGTTGATGCAGGCGACCGGCATGGTCGACGACCATCTGGCCGACTGTCACGTGCAGGTGGTTGTTTCGGCGCGCTGAGGACATGTTCGCTGTAGGGTGGGGTGGTTTGCTATGAAAGGAGTGAAGGCTGGTTGAGGAGGTCGCCATGACGGAAGTGACCAGCGGATCACGCACCGACCGGGCGTGCGCGCTCGTCCGGCGGTACGTTGCTGACGCGCTGTTCGGCGGCGATGAGGCCGCGCTGCGGGAGACCGTGGCCGATGAGTCCCTTCAGGAACGCGCCTGGCTGTTCTGGGCGGCCTTCAACGAGCGCAACCTCCACGGCGTCGATGTGATCTTCGCCAGCGCGGACGGCGACCGGGTCGCCTGCCACTTCACGGGCAGCCTCGTGCAGGTCGGCCCCTGGGTCACCAGCGCGATGCCCGCGGCGGGCGGCGGCTTCGTGGCCGCCGAGTGCACGGCGATCTACATGGTGAGCGAGGGCCGCATCGTCAACTACCGCGAGACCTGGCGCTAGTCACGCGGTGCGGCGGGCCTTCGCCGGCGCCTTCTTGGCGGCGGTCTTCTTCTCGGCCGTCGTCGTCTTCTTCGCGGTCGTGGCCTTCTTCGCCGTGGTCTTCTTCGCCGCGGCGGTGGTTGCCTTCTTCGCCGGGGACTTCTTCTCCGGCGCGGCCTTCGCGGCCTTCCTGGCCGGCGTCGTCGCCTTCGCGGAGCGGGCGGACGAGATCGGGGTCGGCTCGACCGGCTCGTGCTCGGGCGCCTCGCCGGAGCGGGCGGCGCGGGCGCGGTCGACCGAGGCGCGCAGGGCCGCCATGAGGTCGATGGCGCCGCTCGGCGCCTCCTCGGTGGCCGCCGGGGCGACGATCTCCTTGCCGCTCACCTTGGCCTCGATGACCTGCTGCAGGGCCTCGCGGTAGTCGTCGGAGTAGTCGTCGGGGCTGAAGTCGGCGGTCATCGAGTCGATGAGCGACGTGGCCATGGCGAGCTCCTGCGGGCGCACCTTGATGCCCTCGTCGAGGAACCCGAACTCCGGCGTGCGCACCTCGTCCGGCCAGAGCATCGTGTTGAGCACCAGGACGTCGTCGCGCACGCGCAGGGTGGCGAGCTGTTCGCGCTGGCGCAGGGCCACCTTGACGATGGCCACCCGGTCGGCCTCGGCGAGCGCCTCGCGCAGCAGCACGTACGGCTTCGTGGCGACCTTGTCGGGCTCCAGGTAGTACGCCTTGGCGTAGAGCATGGGGTCGATCTGGTCGGACGGCACGAACTCCAGCACGTCGATCGCGCGGCTCGTGCTCAGCGGCAGGTCCTTGAAGTCGTCGTCGGTGAGCACGACCATCTCGCCGCCGCCCAGGTCGTACCCCTTGGCGATCTCGTCGTAGGCGACCTCCTCGCCGTCGGCCTCGCAGACCCGCTTGTACCGGATACGGCCGCCATCGGAGCGGTGCACCTGGTGGAAGCGGATGTCCTTCTCCTCGGTCGCCGAGTACAGGCGCACGGCGATCGACACCAGGCCGAACGAGACCGCACCCTTCCAGATGGCCCGCATTGTGCCCCCTCCCCACCGCGTACCACGGCGAGCTGCCGGCTCGAGTTACCAGCATCCCACGTCAAGTACCCAGGACAAGGGTTCCTACCCGTTCGATAATGATCATTTACGCTGGTGGGATGGCCGGACCGGTGCCGGCGCCCATGCTCGCCACGGCGGGTCCGCTGCCGACAGGTTCCGGCTGGGCGTTCGAGTTCAAGTGGGACGGGGTGCGGGCGCTCGCCCGGTGCGTCGACGGGCGCGTGACGCTCTACGCCCGCTCCGGCACGGAGATCACCGCGGCCTACCCGGAGCTGCGCGGCCTCGGCGCCGTCGTGGCCGAGGCGGGCACCGGCGACGCCCTGCTCGACGGCGAGATCGTCGCCCTCGGCGCCGACGGCCGACCCAGCTTCACGGCCCTGGCCGAGCGGATGCACGTACGGGACACGTCGAAGGCGGCCGCGCTGGCCGCCGCCCTCCCGGTCACCTACATGATCTTCGACGCGCTCCGCTGGGACGGCGCCGACCTCACGGGCGCCAGCTACGCCCGCCGCCGCGACCTGCTCGACTCGCTGCCGCTGGACGGGTACGACCGCTGGCTCGTCCCGCCCTGGTTCGACGACGGCCCGGCGACCTGGGAGGCCGTCGGCGACCTGGGGCTGGAGGGCGTCGTCGCGAAGCGGCTCACCTCGACCTACCGCCCCGGTCTGCGCTCCCCGGACTGGATCAAGGTCAAGCGCGAGCACACCACGGATGTCGTGGTCGGCGGCTGGCGGCCCGGCGTGCGGCCGCTGGGCGCGCTGCTGGTCGGTGTGGCCCGCCCGGACGGCCGGCTCGACTACCGGGGCCGGGTCGGCGGCGGTATTTCCGGAGCGGCCCAGAAAACTCTATCCGAGCGGCTCGCGCCGCTGGTGGCCGACGCGTCGCCGTTCGCCGTCGCGCTGCCCCGCGAGGACGCCAAGGGCGCCACGTTCGTCCGTCCGGAGCTGGTCGTCGAGGTGCGCTACGGGCAGCTCACCCCCGACCGCCGGCTGCGCTTCCCGAGGTTCGTCCGCATCCGCTCCGACAAGGCGCCGGCCGGGACGGGGGACGTCGATGCCGGGTGAGCGCGTGCTCGTCCACGTGGACGGCCGGGAGCTGGAGCTGTCGAACCTCGACAAGGTCCTCTACCCGCGGACCGGTTGGACCAAGGGCGAGATGATCGACTACTACGTGCGGGTGGCCCCGGTGCTCCTGCGGTACCTGCGCGGCCGGCCGCTCACCCGCATCCGTCACCCGAACGGCGTCGCCGAGCAGGGCTTCTTCGAGAAGAACGCGCCGGCCGGCACGCCCGACTGGGTCCGCACGGTGACGCTGCCCGTGCCCGGCTCGACCCGGCTGCGGGAGACGATCGACTACGTCGTGGTCGAGGACGTGGCCACGCTCGTCTGGCTGGCCAACCTCGCGGCCATCGAGCTGCACACGCCGCAGTGGCGGGTGTCGAGGGCCGGCAAGCCGGCCGCGCCCGACCTGCTGGTCGCCGACCTCGACCCCGGCCCGGGCGTGGGGCTCGCCGAGTGTGCGCTGGTCGCCGTCGCCGCCCGCGAGCGCTTCGCGCTCGACGGCCTGGCGGCGGCGCCGAAGACCTCCGGCCGCAAGGGCATGCAGCTGGTCTGCCGGCTGCCGGGCCGCGACACGTCCGACCAGATCAGCGAGTACGCGAAAACTGTCGCGGAGGACCTCGAACGCGCCCTGCCGGAGCTGGTCGTCTCGAGGATGGCCAGGAACCTGCGCGCCGGAAAGGTCTTCTTCGACTGGAGCCAGAACGCGGCCGCGAAGACGACCGTCGCGGCGTACTCGCTGCGCGCCGGGGACGTCCCCACCGTCTCCGCGCCGCTGAGCTGGGCCGAGGTGGAGTCGGGCCGGCTCGCGCCGCTGGGCCCGGACGAGGTGCTGGCCCGGGTCGCGGCGGACGGTGACCTGCTGGCCGCGTAACGCGGAGCGGGCCGGTGGCAATCGGGCCGAATCGGGCGAGCGGGCCGGCCGGACGTGGTTAGCGTGGGCCATGCCCGATCTCGCGCAGCTCGCCGAGACGTCCCGACGTACGTTCCACGACCGGCGCTGCCGGGCGCGGGCCAACCTGCTCGTCGCCGTGCAGGGCGGACTGGCCGCCGGCCTCGCCTGGTGGTTCGCGGCCGACGTGCTGCACCACTACCGCCCGTTCTTCGCGCCGATCTCCTCGCTCATCGTCATCGGCACGCTGGTCGGCCAGCGGGTCCGCCGGGCTCTGGAGCTGGTCCTCGGGGTGGCCGTCGGTATCGCCCTCGGCGACGTACTGATCCTGTTCATCGGGGTGGGCCCGATCCAGATCGCCGTCGTCGTGATCCTCGCGATCATCGCGGTGGTCTTCCTGGGCGGCGGCGCCCTGATGATCAGCCAGGCCGCGTCGTCGGCCGTCCTGGTCGCCACGCTGGCCCCGCCGTCGACCGGAATCTACTTCTCGCGGTTCTTCGACGCCCTCATCGGCGGCCTGGCGGGCCTCGCCGTGGTGACCATCCTGTTGCCGCTGAACCCGCTGCGCGCCGTCGCCCGGGCCGCCGACCCGGCGCTGCGCACGCTGAGCGGGGCCCTCATGCGCGTGCACGAGGCGCTCGGCCAGCGCCAGTCGGCCTGGGCGCTGGACGCGCTCGACGACCTGCGCGCCGGCGAGGCCACGCAGGCGCAGTTCCGCGACATCCTGCCGGTGGGCCGCGAGACGGTCACGCTGGCCCCGGTGCGGTGGCGCTCGCGCGGCGAACTCAGCCAGTACGTCGACGCGGCCGTGCACATCGACCGGGTGTGGCGCAACGCCCGGGTCATGGCCCGCCGGGTCGCCTACCTCATCGAGGACGGGGAGTACGCCCCGCCGGAGCTGGTCGGGGCCGTGCGCGAACTCGCCGAGGGGGTCACCGCGCTGCGCCGGGACCTGGCCGCCGGCGTCGAGCCGCTGGAGACCCGCGAACGGGCCCTGACCGCGGTCCGGCACGCCGGCGAGGCGTACGTCCAGGTGCTGGACCTGTCCGGGAACGCGGTCGTGGCGACCGTCCGCAACGCGTCCACCGACCTGCTGCAGGCGGCCGGCGTCGGCTACAAGGAAGCCGACGGACTGATCCGCCGGGCGGCCCCGGTCACACGCCTGCCCCGGCGTCCCGTGCCCAGTTAGGCTGGCGGGCATGTCGCTGCCGCCGGAGCCCGCCCTGACCGCCGGGCCGCCGCCCGGTCTCGCCGCGGACCAGGCAGCCCTCGGCGCGGCGGCGCCGCCCGTGCGTCGGACCGGCCGGTGGCGCGGGTTGCTGCTGGGCCTGCTCATCGCGGTCATCGCGATCAGCGGCGTCGTGCTGCTCGGCTACGTGGGCAACCGGATCGGGCCGGTCGCGCTGGCGGTCGGCGTCGGGGCGGCGGTGCTGCCGGTGCCCGTACTCGTGAGTTGTTTTCTCTGGCTGGACCGCTACGACCCGGAACCGGTGCGGCTGCTGCTGTTCTGCTTCCTGTGGGGGGCGTTCGTCGCGACCGGGGTCGCGCTCGTGGTCAACACGACGGCCGGGTGGCTGTTCGAGCGGTGGGGCATCTCCGACATCGTCGTCGGTGTCGTGGTCGCGCCCGTCATCGAGGAGACGATGAAGGCCGCGTTCCCGATCGGCATCTTCCTCCTCGCGCGGCGGCGGTTCTCCGGGGTCACCGACGGGATCGTCTTCTGTGGCCTGTCGGCGACCGGGTTCGCGATGGTGGAGAACATCCTCTACCTGGGCGGTTACGGCTACGCGCCGGGCGCCGAGCAGAGCGGCTTCGCCGGCGGGGCGCTCGCCGTGGAGGCCATGTTCATCGGCCGCGTACTGCTCAGCGGCTTCGGGCACCCGCTGTTCACCTCGATGACCGGCATCGGGCTGGGCATCGCCGCCCGGTCCGCCGACCGCCGGGTGCGCGTGCTGGCGCCGCTGCTGGGGCTGCTGCTGGCCATGTCCCTGCACGCCACCTGGAACCTCATGGCCACGCTCGGCCAGGACGTCAGCCTCTACTTCACCCTCTACGGGTACTTCTCGGTGTTCGTGCCGATCTTCCTGACGGTGACCGGGGTGGTGATCTGGGTCCGGTCCTGGGAGGGCCGGCTCACCGAGCGGGTGCTGCCCGCGTACGCGGCCGCCGGGTGGTTCTCGCCGCCCGAGGTGACCGCGCTCGGCACGCTGGGCCGGCGGCTGTCAGCGCGGGCCTGGGCCCGCCGCGTGTCCGGCGACGCGGGCGCCACCGCGATGCGGGGATACCAGTTCGCCGCCACCCGGTTGGCGCTGCTGCGCGACGGGCTCGACCGGGGGCTGGACAACCGACCGCACCAGGTGGCCGAGGCGGTCGCCGAGGAACGCGCGCTGCTCGCCGCGATCGAGGCGTACCGGCAGGTCTTCACGCGGCGCGACCCGATGACGCCGCCGGCCCGTTGGGACGGGCACCGCTACCACGTGGTCTTCCCGGACGGGGTGCCGCGCCCAGTCGAGGCGCCGCCGCTGCCCGTGGTGCCAGTGCCCTTCCTCGCTCAGAGGTAGAGGCCGGTCCCGTCCTGTTCGACGCGGCGGGCCGCGACGGCGTGCACGTCGCGCTCGCGCAGCAGGATGAAGTCCCTGCCCTGCAGTTCCACCTCGGCGCGGTCCTCGGGGTCGAACAGGACGCGGTCGCCGGTCACGATCGTCCGCACGTGCGGGCCGACGCCGACGGCCGTCGCCCAGGACAGTCGGCGCCCCACCGAGGCGGTCGCCGGGATCACGATGCCCGCCGTCGACCGGCGTTCGCCCTCGCTGCCGTCCTGGCGCACCAGGACGCGGTCGTGCAGGAGCCTGATCGGCAGGCCGGTGTCGAGATCCGTGTCGGTCACGTTTGTCAAGCTACCCCGAGGGCAAGACAGGGCCGCGTGGGGTGGCGCTAACGCGTCGGACGAGCGCGACGCCGCTACCGTATACGGGCGGTGTCCGGACAACGCAGGAGGTGGCGGGTGGGCCGATTCGCGCAGTGGCGGGCCAGCGTACGGCAGGCGATGGAGGCCCGCCGGGCCGAGACGGTGGCCAGCGCGCGTGCCGGGGAGGCCGCGGACCTGGCGGTGCTCGCGCGCGGCGAGGCGGCGCTCGCCCAGGCCCGCGCGGAGGAGCGCGGCCAGACGACGATCGCCCTGGTCGGTCGCGACGACAGCGAGGTGCCCCACGGCCTGCGCATCGCCGCCGGGTGGGCCTGGCGCTTCCTGGTGCTCGTGCTGGCCATGGCGGTCCTACTCTTTCTGATCATGCGGCTGCAGCTCGTGGTGGTGCCGCTGGCCATCTCGCTGCTGCTGTCGGCCCTGCTCTCGCCGATGGTCGGTTGGTTGCGCCGGGTCGGCGTGCCGAAGTCGCTGGCCACGACCATCGCGCTCGTCACCGGCATCGCGGCCGTCGCCGGCGTGCTCACGCTGGTCATCACCCAGTTCATCAACGGCTTCCCGACGCTGGCGGACAAGACCGCGACGGCCATCAACCGCATCCAGACCTGGTTGCGGACCGGATTCCTGCACCTGACCGACAACCAGATCAACAGCTTCTTCGACGAGGTGCAGAAGTGGCTCAACAGCAACAAGGACGTGCTGACCAGCGGCGCGCTGGCCACCGCCACCACGCTGATCCACGTGCTCACCGGCATCTTCCTGGTGCTGTTCTCGACGTTCTTCTTCATGCGCGACGGCCGCGGCATCTCCAGCTTCCTCATCGGACTCCTGCCGACCCGCGCCCGTGAGCCGATGGCCCACGCGGCCGACGAGTCGTGGCGCACGCTGGAGTCGTACGTGCGCGCGACCGTCCTGGTCGCGTTCATCGACGCGGTCGGCATCGGGGCCGCCCTGCTGATCCTGCGGGTGGAGTTCGCCCTTCCGCTGGCCGCGCTGGTGTTCCTCGGCTCGTTCATCCCGGTCATCGGTGCCACGATCTCGGGCGCGGTGGCGAGCCTCGTCGCCCTGGTCACCAACGGCCCGGTCACCGCGCTGCTGGTGCTCGCCTCGGTCATCCTCGTGCAGCAGATCGAGGGTCACGTCCTGCAGCCGCTCATCATGGGCCGGGCCGTCTCGATCCACCCGCTCGCGGTCATCCTCGCGATCGCCATGGGCGGCGTGCTCGCCGGCATCATCGGCGCGCTGGTCGCGGTGCCGCTGGTCGCGGTCCTCAACACGGCCGTGCGGGTCCTGGTCGCCCACCGCGGGCGGAGTCCGGGGGAGGCGCCGCCGGACCCGCCGGACCCCTCCGGCCCGCCGCCGGACGGGCCCGCCCGTGGCGCCCGTGAGGCGGCCGCCGACGCGGCCACGGCGGCGGACGAGGCCGCCGCGGCGGCCAGGACCGTCCCCCCGTCCTCAGCCCTGGGTGGTGCGTAGCCGCGTCAGGGCGCCGGTGACCACCTCGGGCTTGGTCGTGTACCAGAACGGCGGCAGTGTCCTGCGCAGGAACGCGCCGTAGCCGCGCGCGGTCTCCAGGCGTGAGTCGAGCACGGCCACGACGCCACGGTCGGTGCCGGCGCGGATGAGGCGGCCCACGCCCTGCGCCAGCCGTACCGCCGCGATCGGGACGCTGATCTCCGCGAACCCGGACCGCCCCGCGGCGTCGACCGCCGCGGCGCGCGCGGCGGCCAGCGGCTCGTCCGGCCGCGGGAACGGCAGCCGGTCGATGACCACCAGCTGGCATGCGTCGCCGGGCACGTCGACGCCCTGCCACAGCGACATGACGCCCAGCAGGCAGGTGGTCGGCTCGGCCCGGAACCGCTTGACCAGCAGCGGCAGCGCCTCCTCGCCCTGGACGAGGATCTCCAGGTCGGTCTGCGCGCGCAGGACCTCCGCGGCCTGGGTCGCGGCCCGTCGTGAGGAGAAGAGCCCGAGAGTACGCCCGCCGAGCGCCTGCACGAGCCGCACCAGCTCGGCCGCGGCCGGCTCGGCCAGCCCCGACTGCTGGGGCCGCGGCAGGTGCGCGGCGACGTAGAGGATGCCCTGCCTGGCGTAGTCGAACGGGGAGCCCACGTCGAGGCTGCGCCACGGCAGGTCGACCACGGTGTCGCCGCTGGCGGCGGCCTCCCGGGCGCCGACGACCGCGTCCCGGGCCGCTTCGGCCGGACTCGCGGTGGGCCGCCGGGGTGCCGGGGCGGGCGCGGTCAGGCCGAGCGCGCGGGCGACCGTGCCGAACTCGCCGCCCAGCGCGAGCGTCGCGGACGTGGCGATGACCGTGCGGTCCTCGTAGAGGTTGAGGGCCAGCGTGTGCGCGACGCTGAGCGGGGCGACCACCACGGCGCTGCGGCGGCGGTCGTCGCGCTCGACCCAGATGACGTCGGAGGGATCCTCGGCGAGCATCCGCTGCGCGGTGGTGGCCAGCTCGCCCAGCCAGGCGCGGGCCTGCTGCTTGCGGACCGGGTCGGGGTCGTCCTGCTTGATGTCGCCGACGCTGTCGTGGGCCTTGCGGGCGGCGGCGTCGACGAGCGTCAGCCCGTCGCGCAGCGCGGCCGGCAGGCCGCCGGTGACCCGGCCGACCGGCGCCTCGACCAGGCCGACCGCGACGGCGTCGGCGGCCTCGGTGAGCCGCTCGTACGCGTCGGCGTCGAGCACCGTGCGCACCCGCCGGCCCGCGCGCTCGACCAGCTCGGGGCTGATCTCGGCCTGGCTGGCGGAGCTGACCCGGTCGACCAGCTCGTGCGCCTCGTCGATGACGAGCAGCTCGTGCTGGGGGATGATGTGCCGCCCCGCGAGCATGTCGACGGCGAGCAGGCTGTGGTTGGTGACCACCACGTCGACCTCCCGGGCCCGGGCCCGGGACGCCTCGGCGAAACAGTCCTCCCCGAACGGGCAGCGGGCCGCGCCGACGCACTCGCGCGCCGGGGTGGACACCAGCCGCCACGCGGTGTCGTCGACGCCGGGGTCGAGCTCGTCGCGGTCGCCGGTCTCGGTCTCCATGGCCCAGTCGCGCAGCCGCTGGATCTGCTTGCCGAGGCGGCCGGCCTCGCCGAGCCAGCGGGTGCCGCCACCGGGCCGGGCCGCGGCCCCGTTCGGCTTGCCGCCGGCGACGAACCCGCCGTCGTCGAGGTCGAACAGCCCGTCGGGCTCCTCCTCGTTGGCGGCCTCCAGCTTCGCCAGGCAGACGTAGTGGTGGCGGCCCTTGAGCACGGCGAACGTGGGGGTGCGCCCGAGCGCCGGGGTCACCGTCCGCGCAAGGCGCGGCAGGTCGTGCTCGACGAGCTGGTGCTGCAGGGCCAGCGTCGCCGTGGACACCACGACGGGCGGCTCGGCGAGCAGGGCGGGCACCAGGTAGGCCAGGGACTTGCCGGTGCCGGTGCCGGCCTGCACGAGCAGGTGCTCGCCGGACTCGGCGGCCTTGGCCACCGCCTGGGCCATGGCGACCTGGCCGGGGCGCTGGGCGCCGCCGGGCACGCCGCCGACGGCGGTGGCGAGCAGTTCGTCGACGGAGGGAGGGACAGTCACGGGACACGACGCTACCGGGACCCTCCGACGGCTAGTCAGGTATTCCACAGCGCGGGTCGCGGGCGGCCACTACGCTGCGGAAGGTGTCCACCGACGAGGTCCGGATGGTCTTCCGCAAGTACGACGGCAGCCTGCACTGGACCTCGACGCTGCGCCGACTGGGGGAGGACGGGCACGGCGTCTGGTTGGGCGCGCCCGCCGGCACGATCGCCCGTCGGGGCCGGGCCACCGGCCGCGCCGTCGACTACGCCCACGTGGTCCTCCTGCCTAGGGACGCCTGGTGGACGGCGACGTTCAACGGCGAGCCCAAGCCCACCGAGATCTACTGCGACGTGACCACGCCGCCGCGCTGGCTGACGCCGGGCGAGGTGTCGATGATCGATCTTGACCTGGACGTGCGCCGCCGCCGGACGGGTGAGGTCGAGATCCTCGACGAGGACGAGTTCGTCGACCACCGCGTCCGCTACGGGTACGCGGGCGACATCGTCGAGCAGGCCATGGCCGCCGTCGCGTTCCTGGACAAGGCCCTGCGCGGCGACGTGGCGCCCTTCTCGGGCGACTACCGGCACTGGTTGGCCCGCTTGCGCTGACGCGCCGGCGGGTACGGCCCGCATGCGTCGCCGGCGAGTTTCGGGGGCGGCGTGACATTCTGCCCGCTGACCCCCGGGATGTACGAAATGATGTCTGTTATGCCGTCGCGCGAGGGTGGCCTGCGCTCCCTGCTCGCGGTGCGATCGGACCCGCCCTTCGATCTCGCCGCGGTCGACCCGCGCGCGACGCGCCAGGAGAAGCTGTACGCCCTGGCCAAGGCGGCCGACGACCCCCGCCGTGTGCTGGTGGTGCTGCAGGCGATGGACTGCGGCGGCAAGGACGGCACGATCCGGTCCGTCGCGGGCACGATGAACCCGCAGGGGCTGCGGATCATGACGTTCGGCCCGCCGGCGCCGGAGGAGCTCCGGCACGCGTTCCTGTGGCGGGTGGCGCGTGCCGTGCCGGCGGCCGGGTTCATCGGCGTCTTCAACCGCTCGCACTACGAGGACGTGCTGATCGCGCGGGTGCGCGGGCTGGTGCCGGAGCAGACCTGGCACGCCCGGTACGACGAGATCGACAGGTCCGAGGCGGGCCCGGTTGACGACGGTGTGACGCTTCTCAAAGTGATGTTGCACATACGCCGGAGGAGCGGCTCAAGCGCCTGCTCGCCCGCCTGGACGACCCGACGAAGCCGGTGGAAGTTCAACCCGGCGGACGTCGACGACCGCGCCATCTGGGCGGACCACCAGCACGCGTACGGCGACGCGCTCGCCCGGTGCGGCGTCGCCGCGCCGGTGGCACGTCGTGCCCGCGGACCGGAACTGGGCCGTGGCCACGCTCCTACGCGAGACGCTCGACGCCATGGGGCTGGACTATCCATCGGCTACTTTCGATGTTCCTGAGCAGCGGCGGAGGCTGTCGGCATTACCTCAGGAAGGTCTTCAGAAGGCATCGGGGCTAGGCAAACAGAAGGTGAACAAACAATGAATGATCCCGTCGGACGGCCCCCCGAGCTGTCACCCGCATTGATCGGGCCCTAGCATTCCCCCCGGTCGGACGCGCGGACTCGCCTCCCGCGAAGATCCCCTGTCCCGATGGCTTCTGTTAACACGAGGTGGATGACCGTGCGATTCAAGCTCCGCCCCAAGGACGACACGTTCTTCGACTACTTCACCCGGGCCGCCCAGAACCTGGTGAAGGGAACGGAGCTGCTGTCGGAGCTGGCCGTGCCGGGCGCGGACGTCCAGTCGGTCTCCGAGCGCCTCGGCGACATCGAGCACGACAGTGACCAGATCACCCACGAGCTCTACAACAAGATCAACACCTCGTTCATCACGCCGTTCGACCGCGAGGACATCTACCGCCTCGGCTCTCAGCTCGACGACGTCATGGACCACCTGGAGGCGACGGGCAACCTGGTCTACCTGTACGGCCTGACGAAGATGCCCGCGCTGCCGCGCGAGATGCTCGAGCTCATCGACGTGCTGGACCGGCAGGCCCGGGTCACGGCGCAGGCCATGCCGAAGCTCAAGACGATGAAGGACCTCAAGGAGTACTGGATCGAGTGCAACCGCCTGGAGAACGAGGGCGACCGCGCCTACCGCATGCTGCTCGTGCGGCTGTTCTCCGGTGAGTACGACGCGCTGACCGTCCTGAAGATGAAGGAGGTGGCCGACGAACTGGAGCTCGCCACCGACGCCTTCGAGCACGTGGCGAACACCGTCGAGACGATCGCGGTCAAGGAGTCCTGAGTCCCTTGAGCGCGGAACTCCTCGGCACCATCATCGTGATCACCTTCGCGATGGGGTTCAACTACACCAACGGCTTCCACGACGCGGCGAACGCCATCGCGACCTCGGTCTCGACGCGCGCGCTGACGCCGCGGATCGCCCTGGGTATGGCCGCGATCGGCAACCTCATCGGCTCGTTCATGGGCAGCAACGTCGCGGCGACCGTCGGTAAGGGCATCGTCTCGTTGCCCGAGGGGCGGAGCAGCCTCGGCGTGGTGCTCGCCGGGCTCGTCGGCGCGACGATCTGGAACCTCCTCACCTGGGCCTTCGGCATCCCGTCGTCGTCGTCGCACGCGCTGATCGGCGGCCTCGTCGGCGCCACGATCTTCGCGGCCGGCGGCGTCGTGAAGTGGATGGGCATCGTCGAGAAGGTCGTCATCCCGATGTTCCTCTCGCCCGTGGTCGGCTTCATCCTCGGTTACCTCGTCATGCTCGCCGTGATGTGGATCTTCCGGCGGGGCAACCCGGGCAAGCTCAACCGGGGCTTCCGGGTGGCGCAGACCGTGTCCGCCTTCGGCATGTCCGTCGGCCACGGCATGCAGGACGCCGCCAAGATCATGGGTGTGGTGGTGCTGGCCCTCACCGTGGGCGGCTTCCACGAGGGCAGCGGCATCCCGGTGTGGGTCAACTTCCTCACCGCCGCGGTCCTCGCCGCCGGCACGTACGCCGGCGGCTGGCGGATCATCCGTACCCTCGGCCGCCGCGTGATCCACCTCGGCCCGCCGCAGGGCTTCGCCGCCGAGACCACCGCGACGTCGGTGCTCATCGCGGCCACGAACTTCGGCCTGCCCATCTCGACCACCCACACGATCACCTCGGCGATCATGGGTGTCGGCGCGACCAAGCGGCTCTCGTCCGTGCGTTGGGGCGTGGCCGGGAACATCGTGATGGCGTGGTTCCTGACGTTCCCGGCCGCCGGCGGCATGGCGATGCTCTGCTACTTCGCCGTCCGCCCGTTCTTCAACTAGTCGTATGTGACGCCGATCTGGGCGCGGACCGCGTCCAGGACCCCCATGATCTCCAGGGTCCCGGCGTGCGGGATGAGCGGCGACTCGAGCAGACCCTCGCGCAGGCAGCGCATGGTCTCCTCGGCCTCGTGGCTCATCCCGTTGCCCCGGAACGGCACGTCCACCGCCTCGGACTCCTCGCCCCGGACCAGCGTGAACCCGCCCGGCCGGAAGAACGGCCCCGGCACCTCGATGCGGCCCGTACTCCCGACGATGGACCCGCGCATGCCGGTGACGCCGACGGCGCCGCAGTGCAGCGTGGCCACCGCGCCCGAGTCGTAGCCGAAGACCATGCCCGTGTTGGCGTCCGTGCCCTCCGGCCACAGCGACGCCCACGCGCGGATGTGCGCCGGCGCGCCCAGCCACAGGTGCGCGAACGTCACCGGGTAGATGCCCAGGTCGAGCAGCGCGCCGCCGCCCAGCTCCTTGGCGCGCATCCGGTGCGACGGCTCGAACGGGCCGCCCACGCCGAAGCTCGCGTCAACGGACACGACCTCACCGATCGCGCCGTCCGCGATCAGCTCGCCGATGCGCCGGATCGCCGGGTTGGCCCGCATCCACATGGCCTCCATGAGAAACAGGCCCCGCTGGCGCGCCGCGTCCACCAGCTCCTGCGAACTCGCCCGGTCCAACGTGAACGGCTTCTCGCACAGCACCGGCTTGCCCGCCTTCAGGCACGCCATGGTGGCCTCGTGGTGCGCCGGGTGCGGGGTGGCCACGTAGACGACGTCGACGTCCGGATCCTCCGCCAGCGCCTGCCAGGACCCGTGCGCGCGCGGGATGGCGTGGGTCGCGGCGAACCGCTCCGCGGCCTCCGTGGAACGCGACCCGACCGCGGCGACCACCGCGTCGGGCAAGAGCTTGAGGTCTTCGGTGAACTGGGCCGCGATCCAGCCCGTGGCGAGGATGCCCCACCTGATCGGCGTCGTCATGCCAGCGACCGTACCCGTCCGACTAACGTTCATGGTGTGGAGGCGAGCTATCCCGCACCCGCGTGGCTGGTCGCCCGGTCGCGCGAGTTCACCGCGTCCGGGGCGACGGCCGCGACGCCGCGCCGCGCGGCCACCGTGGTGCTGTTGCGGCCCGCGTCAGGTTCCTTCGAGGTGTACGCGCTGCGCCGCGCCGCCACGATGGCCTTCGCCCCGAGCATGTACGCGTTCCCGGGCGGTTCGGTCGACGCGCGCGACGCGATCGCCGAGGCCGCCGGCGAGGTCGCCTGGCGGGGCCCGGCGCCCTCCTGGTGGGCGGCCCGGCTCAACCTCCCCGAGGCGGAGGCCGCCGCCGTGGTGTGCGCGGCGGTCCGCGAGGTCTTCGAGGAGTGCGGCGTCCTGCTCGCCAGCCCCCGCATCCTGGAGGGAAGCAGAGCCGGCTCTGCTTCCCTGTACGAATCACCCGACAGGCTGGTGGGCGACGTCAGCGGGCCGGAGTGGCAGGCGGCGCGGCAGGCGCTCGTGCGGCGCGAACTGGGGCTCGCCGAGTTTCTCGCCGCGAACGGGCTCGCCGTGCGGTCCGACCTGCTCGTGCCGTGGGACCGGTGGCTCACGCCGGAGTTCGAGGCGTACCGGTTCGACGCGTTCTTCTTCGTCGCGCGGATGCCCGAGGGGCAGGAGGCCCGGCACGACACCGAGGCCGACGACGCCCAGTGGCTGCGCCCCGCCGACGCTCTGGGCCTGCCGATGCTGCCGCCCACGCGGCACACGTTCACGCTGCTCGCCCAGCTTCCCGACATCGACGCGGTGCTGGCGCTGGGCGCGGACCGGGCGGTGACCGCCCCGGTTCTCCCGCGTCTGCACACCGCCGCCGACGGCACCCACCTCGTAACGCTGACCACCGAGCCCTGACGCCAACGCGGTCCCGGCGCGCAGCGCCGGACGGGGCGCGTAGACGTCAGCGGTCGCGGCTGTAGGAGACGTCCGTGGCCCAGCGGGCGAAGCCGAGGGCCGTGTAGAGGGTCGTGGCGGCGTGGTTGGCCTCGTCGACGTACAACATGACCTGGGACAGGCCCTGTTCGCGCAGGTGGCGCAGCCCGGCCAGGGTCAGCGTGCGGCCCAGGCCCATGCCCTGGGCGGCCGGGTCGACGCCGAGGACGTACACCTCGCCGAGCGCGTCGTGCTGGTGGCCGTCCCGGGCACCGTGGACCTTCGTCCAGTGGAAGCCGAGCAGGGCGTCGTCGGCCACGTTCACGGCGAGCAGGAACCCGGCCGGGTCGAACCACGGCTCGGCCATGCGCGTGCGCAGGTCGTCGTGCGTCCAGCGGCCCTGTTCGGGGTGGTGGGCGAAGGCGCGTGCGTTGACCGAGAGCCAGGCCTCGTCGTCCGCGCCGGGCCGGAACGCGCGCAGGGCCACGCCGTCGGCCACGACCGGCTCGGGGACGGGGGTGTGCAGCGAGCGGCGCATCTGCCACAGGGCGCGGACGCGGGTGAAGCCCAGCGACAGCGCGAGCGCCGACGCCGACGGATGGTCGCCGTGCGACCACAGCCGCAGCCGGCCGGCCGGGTCGCGCTCGGTGGCCACCGCTATCGCGGCGGTCACGAGGGCCCGCCCGAAGCCGTGCCGGCGCCGCAGGGGGTGCACCACGAGTTCGGCGGCGGCGCCGTCGACGGCGTCGGTCGTGTCGACGTGCGCGTACCCGGCGATGTCGGCGCCGTCGCGGATGAGCAGGTGCACGGCGGGGCGGTCGCCGCCGTGGCGCAGGTGCAGCGCCGTGTGTTCGGAGAGGGGGTACGCCCCGTCGGCGTCACCCGCCGCGCCGGCGAGCCGGAAGACGGCGGCCACCTCGGCGGGCGAGAGCTGGTCGGTGCGCTCGACGTCGGGATGGTGGGCGCTCACGTCGTCAACCGTAGCCGCCGTTCGCGGCCCGTGACGACGTCGGCGCCGACTGGTGGGTTCGGCGGCCGACGTGGTGTCGCGGGGTGTTTCGGTGGTGCGGAGCGGTCTCAGACGGAGGCGGGCAGCGTCGCGGGGAGGTGCACCCCGAGGTCAGCGTCCGGCAGAGACCGGGTGGAAGGGACCACGAACTTGTACCCCACCTGCCGGACCGTGCCGATCATCGACTCGTATTCCGAGCCGAGCTTGGCGCGCAGGCGTCGCACGTGCACGTCGACCGTGCGGGTGCCGCCGAAGTAGTCGTAGCCCCAGACCTCGCGCAGCAGCTGGTCACGGGTGAAGACCCGGCCGGGGTGCTGGGCGAGGAACTTGAGGAGCTCGAACTCCTTGTACGTCAGGTCGAGCGGGCGACCCTTGAGCTTCGCCGCGTACGTGTCCGGGTCGATGGCCAGCTCGCCGGCGCGGATCAGGCCACTGCCGACCGCGGCGGCGGTGGTCAGGCGACCCACGGCGAGGCGCAGGCGCGCCTCGACCTCGGCGGGGCCGGCGGAGGTGAGGATGGCGTCGTCGATGCCCCAGTCGGCGTTGAGTGCCACGAGGCCGGCCTCGGCGACGACGGCGAGCAGCGGGACCCCGAGACCGGTCGCGTGCAGCATGCGACAGGTGGCGCGGGCCTCGGCCAGCTCGGCGCGGGCGTCGACGATCACAACATCAGGACTGGTGCCCGCAACAAGAGCGCGCACGTCCCGAGGGGCCGTGCGCACGGAGTGGGGCAGCAGATCAAGGGCGGGCAGGACGGTGGTTGGGACCTCAGTGTTGGCTGACCCGTTGATCGTGGTTAGCAACAGGATCTCCACGCGTCACCTCCGTGTCGGCGGTGTTAACACACCGTTTTCGGGAGAGTCCCGGCGTCGCTGACGGGTGGATACCAGACAGACTCTATCTGACGACTTCCCGGACACAGCTCAACCGTTCGGATGTTGCCGCCGTGTAGCCGCGTTCCCACTCGACACGGGGTGGTGATGTGAGGATCGCGGGCGGTGCGGCGTTTCATGGTCCTGGCCTGCCCGCTTCCCGACGTGGGCCACCGCGTCGTCGCTGTATACAAGCCTGATTTCTCAAATAATGAGATTCATTCCCTCGTAACCCGGTTACGGAGGTGTGTGTTTGTCGTCACAAAGTCCGTGTTGTCCCGTGTCGATCGCCGCTGGTGGTCGCCCTGGGTCGTCCGGCGCGCCGGCGCATGGCACGATCGGGGCGTGTTCCCCAGCCCTGGCCCAGACGACCGTGCCCGCGAGCCGAGATCCGGCGGCGGCCGCCCGGCGGCTGCGACATCGCGTGTCTCCGGCGAGCGCGCCGGCGGCCCGCAGCGGCCCGGCAGCGGTCGTCCTGACGCGCCCGCCGGTCGGCGCGGCGCCCGCCGTGGCGAGGGCGCGGAGAACCCGTGGGACGCCGACCCGGCCGAGGAGTCGCGCGGTCGCGGTGGTGGGCGCGGCCTCGAGCGTCGCCCGTCGACCGACGAGGATGCCCGCCCACGCCGGCGGCGGCCCGCCCCGGAGCCGGACCCCGAGGAAGATCTCGACATCCCCGAGGTGCCGGTGCGCCGGCTGCTCTCCCTCACGATCGCCGCGTTCGCGCTGGTCCTGGCCGCCGTGCTGGTGCTCGGCGCGCAGGCCAACCGGTCCGGCTTCTCCGTCGTGATCTTCGGGGCGCAGCTGCTCTTCGTCGTCGCCTGGACCGCCGCGAGCCGCCCGCCCGCGCCGTTCATCGTGGCCGGCGTCGGGCTCGTCGCCGCCGCGGCCGCCGACATCTCGGTGAACCTCCCCGTCGAGCCGACCCTGGCCCCGCTGGGTTACGTCATCGCGGGCGCGTTCGTCCTGGCCGTGATCGGTCAGCTCGTGCGACGGCACAGCCGGGCCGGGCTGACCGAGTCCCTCGGCGTGAGCATGACGATCGTCGTGGGCGTCGCCGCCTTCGCGGCGCTCATCGTGCTGTCCCGGCAGAAGGCCGGCACCCAGGTGCTCGACGCGGGCCTGATCGCCGCCGGCATCGCGCTGGCCTCGGCGCGGATGTGCGACATCTTCGTGCCGTCGCCACGGCTCGCGCCGCAGGTGCCGCGCGGCGCGGTCGGCGTGGTCGTCGGCGCCATGCTGGGCACCGCGGCCGCCGCGGTCGTGGGCTCCTACATCGACGGGCTCAGCCCGGTGGGCGGCGCGGCCGCCGGCATGGCCGCGGCGCTGGTCGCGGTCGTGGTGGACCTCGGCACGGGGTACGCCGAGGCGGGCCGCCGGCTCGAAGGCGAGGTGCCGTTCATGTGGCTCGCCCGGCACATGCAGGGCCCGTTGGCGGCGTTCGCGCTCGCCGCGCCGGCCTCCTACGTGGTGGGTGTCATCCTTAACTGAATCGGGCATCCTTCTCAGCGGGGCGCCCGCAGGGAGGCGAGGCATGGTGACGACGGTGGACGAGGCGGTCGCGACTCCGCGCAGGCCGCGACGGCGCCGCGGGTTCGGCTTGGGCCTGCTGGTCGTCCTCGTCGTACTCGCCGGGTTGGTCGTGGTGGCCGACCGGGTGGGCGCCACCATGGCGGAGAGTCGCCTCGTGTCGGTCGTCGAGACGGAACTGAACAAGCAGCAGATCACCGCGGCCGCCACGGACGTGGACATCGAGGGGTTCCCGTTCCTCACCCAGGTGGCCAACGGTCATTACGACCGGATCGTCATCGACATCGACGACCTGCGCTCGGGCAAGGTGCGCGTGTCGAACCTGCGCATCAACGCGGACGACGTGACGGCGCCGACCGGCGACCTCCTGGGCGGGTCGCCCAAGGCCACCGCCGCGAAGGTCACCGGCGTGGCCACGATCGCCTGGGACCTGCTGCCCGGGCTGCTGGACTACGCCGGGATGGACTTCGGCGACGCCACCTTCGCGCCGGCCGGCGAGAGCGTGCGGGTGACCGGCACCGCCAAGGTCAACGGCGAGCGGGTGCCCGTCGCCGCCACCGCGACGTTCTCCGTGGTCCGCAACCAGATCCGGGTCCGGGTCTCCGACGCGTCCGTCTCGGGCATGGACCTGCCCCAGGAGGCGGAGGACTACATCAACAACCTTCAGGACGAGCTGTCCGTCGGGTTCACCGTGCCGCCGCTGCCGTTCGGGCTGACCGTGGCGAAGGTGGCCGCGACCGACGGCGGGCTGGCCGTGACCGCCACGGCGAAGGACGTCCCGCTCGCGCAGTGAGATTCCGCCGGGGCTTCCCAGCATCCGGCCAGGCGTTGGGTCGTCCCGACATCTGCTGGTAACCTCCCACGTTATGGGCACCCTGCTCACCAAGAGGCGCGCGGTCGACCTGTGCCGCGTGGCCGCCTGCTTGTGTCGCTGCCGCTAGATTCCGGCGGCGGCGGTAAGGCTTTGCCCATTTTCTTGGTGTGATCTTGCTGTTGCGCCGCAGACCTACGCGTATGGACCTACAACGTTCGCGCGCAGGGGCTGCCGTGAGCGCCTGCGCATCTCAACCACAAAGGGAGTACGAATGAGTCGCGACAGCGCGCTCGTCTCGGCCGACTGGGCCGAGAAGAACCTCGGCGCCCCCGGCGTCGTCTTCGTCGAGGTCGACGAGGACACGTCGGCGTACGACGCCGCCCACATCCCCGGCGCGATCAAGCTGGACTGGAAGCAGGACCTCCAGGACCCGATCCGCCGCGACTTCGTCAACAAGGAGCAGTTCGCCGCGCTCCTGTCCGAGCGGGGCGTCGCCAACGACGACCAGGTCATCCTGTACGGCGGCAACAACAACTGGTTCGCCGCGTACGCGTACTGGTACTTCAAGCTGTACGGCCACGGCGACGTGAAGCTGCTCGACGGTGGCCGCAAGAAGTGGGAGCTGGACAACCGGCCGCTGGTCGGCGACCCGGTGTCCCGCGAGGCCACGAACTACCAGGCCAGCGACCCCGACCTGTCGATCCGTGCGTTCCGCGACGAGGTGGTCTCCGCGATCGGCGCCAAGAACCTGGTCGACGTGCGTTCCCCCGACGAGTACGCGGGCCGGCTGCTCGCCCCCGCCCACCTGCCGCAGGAGCAGGCGCAGCGCGCCGGCCACATCCCGACCGCGATCTCCGTGCCGTGGTCGAAGGCGGCCAACGAGGACGGCACCTTCAAGTCCGACGACGAGCTGGCCAAGATCTACGGCGACGCGGGCCTCGACGGCAGCAAGGACACCATCGCGTACTGCCGCATCGGCGAGCGTTCCTCGCACACCTGGTTCGTGCTCAAGGAGATCCTGGGCCACGAGAACGTGAAGAACTACGACGGATCGTGGACCGAGTACGGCTCGCTGGTCGGCGTGCCCGTCGCGCTCGGTGACGAGCCCGGCAAGGCCTGAGGGAGACGGTGACGATGAGCAGCAATTCTCTGGGTTGCGGCGCGCCCGCGCAGTCCGCGCCGATTCCGGCGAGCGTTGACGTCGAGAAGGAGACCGTGATCACCGGCGTCGTCCGCGCCGGCGAGGAGCCGGTGGCCGGCGCGTACGTGCGCCTGCTCGACGGTTCCGGTGAGTTCACGGCAGAGGTGGTCACCTCGCCGCTGGGGCAGTTCCGTTTCTTCGCGGCCCCCGGCACCTGGACACTGCGCGCCCTGTCGCGCCACGGAAACGGGGACACCGTCGTCACCGCTGACCGGGGCATCAACGAGGTGGCCCTGGCGGTCGCCGCGGAGTGATCTCCGAGCAACGCCCTGTGGCGGTCGCGGGCCCGGTTGGGCCTGCGGCCGCCACAGTTGTCTCCGGGCCTGCGAAGATGTCGCGGTGACCAGCCCCGACCACCCGCCCACCGACCCGGCCGACCCGTCCGCACCGGCCCATCCTGTCGAACCCCCGANGCCTGCGGTGCCCACCGCGCCGGCCGAGCCTGCGGTGCCCACCGCGCCGGCCGAGCCTGTCGCGCCCACCGCGCCGGCCGATGCTGTCTTGCCGCCGGTCTATGTGTTGCCCTCCTACGTGGTCCCGCCGGCGGAGCCGGCGCCCCGGCCGCGGCGCTGGCTGATCATCCTCACCGTGGTGTGGGCCGTGGTGCTGGCGGCCGGAGCGCTGTGGTCGGTGCGCAACGACGGCCCGACCGATCGGGAGCAGACCACGATCGGGTCGGCCAAGACCACCGCGGACCGGCTCGCCGTCGACGTCCTGACCGCCGCCGGCGCCTCGGCGGCGGGCGGGCCGGTCGCCGACGTCGGCGGCTTCGACAGCGACGGCGACTGCCGCATCAGCGTGGCCCGACGCGGCGTGCGGTACTCCCGGACGATCGACCTGTTCACGTCCCCGGGCGGCGAGCAGCGCCTGCTCCAGACGGTGGCGGCGAACCTGCCCGCCGCCTACCGGGCGGCGGCCGCCGGGTCCGCCGAGGCGCCGCGCATGCGCGCCGACGGCGGCAACTACGTGTCGCTCACCGGCACGTCCATAGGCCCCGGCCTGGTGCGTCTCGTCGTTGACACCGGCTGCCGGCAGCGCGACGGCGACCTCGCCGAGCCGACCGACCCGCCGGCCGAGGCGCGCGCCGCCGTGACCGACGTCCTCACCGCCCTCGGCGCCCGGGACGCCACCTGGCACTCCACGGCCCTCACCTGCCCGAACGGCCGTCCGCTGTGGACGGTCGCCGCGACCGCGCCGGCCGCCACCGCCCCGCGCGCCCTGGACACGGCCCTGGCGGCCACGGTGACCTCCCCGGTCGTGGCGGCTCCCGACCGCGTCGCCTGGCGCAATCCCACCCTCTCCCTCTCGGCCCGCACCACGGACGCCACCCTCACGGTCGCCGCCACCACCACCTGCTGACCGAACGTCACCCGACCGGGCGGCAACTCGCCGGATCTTGGGGTCGACAACGGCCTATAGGACGGCAAGGCTCCCAAGACCCATACGGATCCGCGGCGCGGCCCGGAGGTGCCCTGAGGGGGCACAGGGGACGTCCCTAGGTGGGACACCCGTTTAGCCCCGGGATCCGCCTCGCGGTATCGACCTTGGCGGGGACGCGCCGGCACGCTGCATGCCTGACACGCATTGGGGAGGGGTCGGGCGGTGCGGCGCGTACTCGTGGTGGGTTTTGCTGTGTTGTTCCTGTTGTGCGGAGGTGGCAGCGCGGCGGCCGTGTGGACGTGGCAGGGTCTGGAGCACAACACCGCCGGGAAAGTCGATTTTGTCCGGCCGCTCGCGGTGCCGGCGCTCGCGCCGTCACGGCTCGACGAGCGCGGCCGGCGGGTCTTCGAGCTGACGGCGCGGCGCGGGCGGCACGACTTCGGCAACGGGCCCGTCGCGACGTGGGGGTTCAACGGCGACTACCTCGGGCCGACGCTGCGCGCCAAGCGCGGCGAGGAGGTCGTCGTCAACGTCCACAACAGACTGACCGAGGCGACGACCGTGCACTGGCACGGCATGCACCTGCCGGCCGAGGCGGACGGCGGCCCGCTGCGCATGGTCGACGCCCCTGGGACGTGGTCGCCGACCTGGCGGATCAACCAGCCGGCGGCGACGCTGTGGTACCACCCGCATCCGCACGGCTCTACCGCCAACCAGACGTACCAGGGGCTCGCGGGGATGTTCATCCTCGACGACCCGGCGACCGACGTGGCGGCCCTGCCTCACGAGTACGGCGTGGACGACGTGCCCGTCATCGTGCAGGACAAGAACTTCGACGGCGACCACCTCAAGGGTCGCGGCGGCGTCTTCGGCGCCATCGGCATTCTCGGCGACACGGTCGTCGTCAACGGCACCGCCGCGGCGTTCCTCGACGTCACCACGGACCGGGTCCGGCTGCGCCTGCTCAACGCCTCCAACGCGCGCGTCTACGACTTCGGCTTCGCCGACAACCGGGAGTACGACCTGGTCGGCACGGACGGTGGCCTGTTGGCCGCGCCGGTGACCACGCGGCGGGTGATGCTGTCGCCGGGCGAGCGCGCCGAGATCGTCGTCGCGGTGCGGCCGGGGGAGCGGGTCGTGCTGCGCAGTACGCCGCCGACGCTGGGCGCGGGCGCGCTCAGCGACCGGATCTCCGGCGGCCATGACACGCTCGACATCCTCCAGCTGCGGGCGGCGGCCACGCTGCGGGCGACGAAGCCGGTGCCGGCCCGCCTGGTCGACGTGCCGCGGTTCGACCGCGCGGCCGCGACGCGCACCCGCGACTTCTCGCTGGCCGACACGAAGATCAACGGTCAGTCGATGAGCATGTCGCGGGTGGACGCGCGGGTCGTGAAGGACACGGTCGAGGTCTGGCGGGTACGCAACGCCGACGGCCAGCCGCACACGTTCCACGTGCACGACGTGCAGTTCCAGGTGCTGTCGGTCGGCGGCAAGGAGCCGCCGGCCGAGCTGCGGGGCTGGAAGGACACGATCTACCTACGCGGCGATGTCACGTACGAGATCATCATGGCGTTCCGGGACTACGCCGACCCGAACCGGGCCTACATGTTCCACTGCCACGTCCTCAAGCACGAGGACCAGGGCATGATGGGCCAGTTCGTGGTGGTCGATCAGTAGGGGTAGCACCAGTCCTTGACGTCCTCGCGGAACAGCAGGACGAGCAGGACGATGTTGAACACGAGCGACAGGCAGATCCCGCTCGGGTCGACCAACGCCGAGATGATCGTGAGCACGATGTTCGCGATGATCAACACGATGAGTGTGATGCGCGCCCAGGACACCCCACGGAACAGCAGCACCGCGAGGATCAGGTTGGCGACCGAGGCGACGCCCGGCACCACGAGCAGCAGCACAAGGTCGGCCGGCGACGTGTCCTCCAGGAGGAACGTGAGCAGCGTGATGCCGACCAGGCCGAGCACGCCCGAGATGACGAGCAGGATCGTCGCGGCCAGAACGGCGCCCGGCCGCGTGCGCTGCGGGAGCGGTTGAGAGGACAATTCGTTCACGGCGGTAGATCGTCCAGGACCCCGCGAGCGGCCGCAACCGGACCTAGTACACCAGCGCCTGCGCGCCGTCGGCCAGGCACTCCTCGACGAAGACGGCCGCCCCGGCGATGCGTACCCCCGGCAGAAGTTGATCCTGCGTGAGGCCGCGACGGGCCGCGCACTGGGTGCACACGGTCACGGTGCCGGCGGAGAGCAGGATGCCGAGCAGGTCGGACAGGGGGGCGGAGTGCGGGAGGTCGAACTTCTCCGCGCGGCCGGGGACGGCGAGCCAGGCCGACTCCCCGGTGAGCCACAGGGAGACGGTCGCCCCGGCGGAGATCGCCGTGGCGGCCACGGTGAAGGCCTGTGAGCAGCGTTCCGGCGAGTCCTCGCCGGCGGTCGCCTTGACGATGAGTGTGCGGGCCATACGGCGAGCATAGGATTTGCGACGTGGTGACCGAGATCGGGTTCGTCAGCCTGCTGGTGGCGGGTTTCGGCGGGCTCGCCGGCGCGCTGGTCTACCTGGCCAAACGCGTCAATGACACGACTCGGCGACCGAGGCGAGAGGAACAGCAGCGTGACTGAGTCAGGCGCCGAAGGCGCTTCGGAAATGGCAGGGGGCCGTCCGCTTTGGCTGGACGCACCCGTGCCGGAGGCGTACCCCTATGAGGAGACGCACGACCTGCGGGTGGGGCCGGACCTGCACCCGGCGCTGCTCGGGTTGCTGCCGTTCGTCGGCGTGTGGCGCGGGCGCGGCGCGGGGGAGTACCCGACGATCGAGTCGTTCGAGTACGCCCAGGAGATCCGGATCAGTCACGACGGCCGGCCGTTCCTGAGCTACGAGTCGCGCTCGTGGCTCGTGTCGCCGGAGGACGGCACGCCGATCCGGCCGGCGGCCCGGGAGGTCGGCTGGTGGCGTCCGATCATGGGGGAGAACGGTCGGGCCACGGACGAGTTCGAGGCGCTGATGTGCACCCCCACCGGCATCATGGAGCTGCACATCGGCAAGATCACTAATGTGCGGATCGAGATGGCCACCGACGCCGTCGTGCGTACGTCGACCGCCAAGGAGGTCACGGCCGGCAAGCGGATCTACGGCATCGTCGACCGCGACCTGCTGTACGCGCAGGACATGGCGGCCGTCGGCCAGCCGCTGACGTCCCACCTGGCCGCGAGACTGACCCGCGTCGCGGGCTGATCAGCCGCCCTGCGGGGGCGGGGTGCCGGGCGGGCGGGCGCCGGGGGGGATGATCTGCGTGTCGTGCGGGTCGGAGCCGCCGTACGCGGGCGGGATGTTGTTCGCGGCCTGGGCGCCGTAGGCGTTCGGCGTGCCGTAGACGGTGCTCCCGCCGCCGTAGGCGGGCTGGCTGAAGCCGCCCGGGGGCTTGCGCATCCGGTCCGCCTCGGCCGCCCGGTTGGTGCGCACCTGCTCGCCGGCCGTCGCGGTCTCCGACTCGGCCCGCGTGAGCATGCGCTCCCAGCGCCCCTGCATCGGCTTGATCATGCCGCCGCCCACGCCCACGACGAGGATGCCGCCGACGGTCGCGAGCACCGCGATGAGGACGGGCATGGTCACCGAGGTGCCGATGCCGACCTGGTTGAGGGCCGCGATCAGGCCGAGCGCGATGATGCCGACCTGGGCGGCCGTGCCCAGTGCCCGGCCGTAGCTGAGCCCGTGCAGGGCGCGGGTGATCACGTCCTTCACGGCGCCCGCGATGGCGGCGGCCACCACCACGATGAGGATCGCGATGAAGAGCTGCGGCAGCCAGGCGACGATGTCGTTGATCAGGTCCGTGACCGGGTTCTGGCCGAACACCCCGAGCGCGAGCTGCAGCGTGACGAGCAGCAGGGCGTACTGCAGGATCCTGGCAGTGAGGTCGCTGGCGCTCCAGCCGCCCATGACCCGGCGTAGCCCGCCCCGGTCCACGGCGCGGTCGAGGCCGACCCGGGTCAGCATGGTGCTCGCCCACCGGTAGAGCCAGCGGGCCACGAACCAGCCGACCGCCATGATGGCGAGGAAGATCAACATTTTGACAACGACCATGATTGCGTCGCCGAAGAAGTCGGTCAGCTCGTCGCCGATGCTCGCCGCGAACGTCACCGTCATCACCTCCGCTGCGGCCCGTCCTCAGGGCAGCATAAACGGACGTAATGGTCTTTAGCTATTAAGACGGGAACCCTAGAACATTCCGGATATCGTCCGTGACCTGCGGGGACGTCTTCAGCGGCGTCCCGTCGAGGGTGCGGATGGCCGCGACGCCCCGCACCGACGAGGTCAGCCAGGCGCCGTCCGAGTCGATCACCTCGGCCGGGGTCACCAGCCGCTCGGCGGCGTCCCAGCCCAGCTCGCCGGCGTGATCGAGCAGCCAGCGTGCCGTGGTGCCGGCCAGGATGCCGGTCGCCTCGGCCGGGACGGACCACAGGGTGCCGCCCTCGAGCCAGACCAGCGTGGACGTGGGGGCCTCCAGGGCGTACCCGTCGGTGGAGGTCCACAGCACGTCGTCGGCGCCGGACGCGGTGGCCCAGCGCAGGCACGCCATGTTCACGGCGTACGACAGGGTCTTGGCCCCGCCGAGCAGCCAGGGGGCGCTGCCGCGCAGGTCCGCCGGGAAGCCCTGGGTGGCCGTGAGCACGGCGACGCCCTCGCGGCGGGCCTTCCGGATCGACGCCGCCACCGGCCCGACCGTGGCGAAGACCGTCACCGCGGAGCCGGACTCGGCGCCGCGCGTGCAGATCAGGCGCAGTGTGCCCTCGTGCTGTGCCGGCCAGGCCGCGACGGCCTGGCGCGCCAGCTCGCGCAGCTCGGCCTCGGGCGGCAGGGCCAGCTGCAGCCGGGCCGCCGACCCGGCCATCCGGGCCAGGTGCTCGTCCAGCAACCACGGCGCGCCGGCCCGGACGTGAAGGGTTTCGAAGATGCCGTCGCCGCGCAGCGCGCCGAGATCGTCGGCGCGCAGGATCGGGGCGTCGGGGGCCACCACGCCCTCGCCGAGCACGGCGACGACGTGGACCTCCGCGGGCGGGGCGAGGGTCGTTTGTTCGAGCACGATTCGCAAGCATAGGGCGGCCCCGACATAGGATCGACAGATGCCGTCGCCCACGCTCGCCGAGACGCTCCGCTCCCGTGGCCTGCGCCTCACCGCCCAGCGCCAGCTGGTTCTCGAAGCGGTGTACGCGCTCGGCCACGCCACCCCGGACCAGATCCACGCGGAGGTCGCCAGGACGGCCGCGGGTGTGAACATCACCACGGTCTACCGGACGCTGGAGCTGCTCGAGGAGCTCGGCCTCGTCACCCACGCGCACCTCACCCACGGCGCCCCCACCTACCACGGCGTCGGCCCTGACCAGCACCTCCACCTCGTCTGCCGGTCCTGCGAGGGCGTCACGGAGATCGCGCCCGAGGTGCTCGCGCCCCTCGTCGACCAGCTGCGCGCCGAGCGCGGCTTCGCGATCGACGTCGGTCACGTGGCATTCTTCGGACGGTGCGCGTCCTGCGGAGGTGACGACCAGTGATCACGACGGTTCTTGTGGAGGACCTCGATCCCGCCAGCGTCGACGCGGGTGTCGCCGCCCACTACGGCGACCCGGCGCGCGAACAGCGCCTGCTCGCCGAGTCCGTCGGGCTCGTCGACCGGGGCAACCGGGGCGTCGTCACGGTCACCGGCCCGGACCGGCTCGGCTGGCTGCACAGCATCACCACCCAGCACGTCGCCGCGCTCGCCCCGCTGACCGGCACCGAGCTGCTCGTCCTGTCCCCGCACGGGCACGTCGAGCACCACGCGGGCGTCCTCGACGACGGCACCACCACCTGGCTGGACACCGAGCCGGGCCGCGCGCCCGCGCTGCTCGAGTTCCTTTCGCGCATGCGCTTCCTCATGCGGGTAGAACCCGCCGACGTCACCGCCGACTGGGCGATACTGTCCCTGGTCGGGCCGGACACGACGCGGGTGCTGTCCGCGCTCGGTGTCGGGCCGCTAGCCGCGCCAGACGTTGTCGCGGTGCCAGGCCCGAAGTTCGCCGCCGGGTCCGTGCCGGCCCGATCCACCTCCGAGTACGCCACGGCGGCGCTGCCCGCCGGCGGTTTCGCGCGCCGCATGCCGTACGGCGCGGATCTCATCGTGCCGCGTGCCTCGGTGTCGTCGCTGACGTCTTCGTTGGACGTGCCGCCCGCCGGGCTGTGGGCGTTCGAGGCGCTGCGCGTCGCCGCGGGGCGGCCCCGGCTCGGGTTCGACACCGACCACAAGACGCTGCCCGCCGAGATCGGCTGGCTTGCCGCCGCCGTGCACCTGGAGAAGGGCTGCTACCGGGGCCAGGAGACGGTCGCCCGGGTGCACAACCTGGGCCGCCCGCCCCGCCGTCTCGTCCTGCTGCACCTGGACGGCATCACCACCGACTCCCCGCCCGCCCCCGGGACCCCGGTCGTCTCCGCCGAGGGCCGCCCCGTCGGCGTGACCGGCACCGCCGTCCGCCACCACGAGCTGGGCCTGGTCGCCCTCGCGCTGGTCAAGCAGAACGTCGCCGCGGATGCGCGGCTCCAGGTCGGCGACTCGGCGGCCGCCATCGACCCGGAGCCCTTCGGGTCCTGAACGGTCCAGCGATCGCGTTCGATCTGTACCCTTTGTGAGATTCTAAGCTTAAGCCTGTTATTGGCCTGTCCTGCCTCGTAGCTTGGGTGGCCGTTCCCCTCTGTCACCCCCGGAGGCATGTCATGGCCCAGCCGCCCGCGCCCTATCCCACCGCGCCCCAGTCACCCCCACCCGTGACCGTCAAGCGCCCGTCGTCCGCCAAGATCGCGGGCATCGTCATCGGCGGAGTGGCCGCCCTGTGCGTACTGTGCCTGGGTATCGGCGGTGTCATGGGCCTGGTCGATAACAGCGGGCAGGCCACTGACAGTAGGCCGAAGGCCGCCGCGTTGGGCGCTGAGCGGACGTCCGCGCCGGCTACCACGGCGCCGGTGACCACCGCGGCTGCCTCAACGACGCCCGCGAAGCCGACGGCGCCGAAGACGACCGCGCCGCGCACCACGAAAGCGTCCCCGAAGCCGAAGGCCTCGCCGACAACGAAGAAGACGACGGCGCCGGCCAACTGCAACCCCAACTACAGCCCGTGCGTGCCGAACGATCCCGTGGACGTTGACTGCGCCGGTGGCAGCGGAAACGGTCCGTCGTACGTCCAGGGTCCGGTGCGGGTCATCGGCGATGACGTCTACGACCTCGACCGTGACGGCGACGGCATCGCCTGCGACTGACCGTGGGACTCGGGTTCAGTTTCCGGGTCGCGCCGGGCGTGCGGGTACGGGCGTCCAGCCGGGGGATCGGCGCCAGCTTCGGGCCGCGCGCGGCGCGGGTGCACGTTGGACCGCGCGGCGCCGCGTTCTCCACGGGCGTGGGGCCGGTGAGCTACTACGCGCCGCTGACCGGCGGGCGTCGCGGCGGCTCGTCCGTCGCCGCCCAGCAACGGCAGGTGGCCGCCGCGCAGCGGGCCTACGCGGTCCAGCAGAAGGAGGCCGAGGCCCGCCAGCTCGCGGCCGTCTTCCAGGCACTGTTCGACCTGCACCGACAGCCGTTCCCCGCCGCTGTCGCGCCCGTCGCGCCGGAGCCGGCCCCGCCCGACCGGGCCGCGATCCTGGACCGGCACCTGGCCGAGCGGCTGCGCGGCATCCGGCCGTGGCAGTTCGCCGCGCGGTCGGCGGCGCACGTTCAGGCGGCGGCAGCGGCCGACCGGGAGGTGGCGGCGGGCATCGCTCACCTCACGGCGGAGCGGGCGCGCTGGCAGGAGAGCCTCAACCGGTGGTGGGCCGACCTGCTGCGCAACGACCCGCCCACGGTACTCGAAGCGCTGGAGCGGGTCTTCGCGGACAACGAGGCGCCCGCCGCGGCGGTGGGCGTCGACGGCGACGAGGTGTCGCTGGTGGTGCTCGCCCCTGGTGCCGGCCTCGTTCCCGAGCGTTATCCGGATACGACCCCCACCGGCCGGTTGACGCTGCGGAAGCTCTCCGCGACCGACCGGGCGTCGCTGCATCAGGGCCTCGTCTTCGGTCACGTGCTGGTGACCGTGAAGGAGGCGTTCGCGACCGCGCCGGCGTTGCGCTCGGCGCGCGTGGCCGTCGTCCGTACCAGTGAAGCGCGGAGCACCGAGTGCCTGATGGCGGGGCGGTTCGCCCGGGCCGACCTCGACCGGGTCGACTGGCAGACGGCGGACGCCCACGCGATCGTCCGCGACGCGGCGACCGAGGTCCTCGTGAACCCGCGTGGCCGCACCCGAGAGCTGGCGCCGCTGGACCTCGGGACGCACCCCGAACTGGCGGCGCTGGTGGCGGCGGTCGACCTGGCGGCTGACCCGTAGGTCAGCCCGTGCGACGATCGCCGGCATGAGTACCGGGACCCTGATCACCGTGGCTCCGACGGGGGCGGAGGTGGCGAAGGCGGACGTGCCGGCGCTGCCGGTGACGTTGGATGAGCTGGTGGCCACCGCCAAGGAGTGCGAGGCGGTCGGGGCCGCGGTCATCCACGTGCACGTCCGGGGCGCCGACGCTAAGCCGACCCTGGACCCGGGGCTCCTGCGCGACACCGTGACCGCGCTGCGCGAGCAGACCGGGCTGATCGTGCAGCTGTCCACGGGCGGGGCGGTCACCGACCCGGAGTCGGATCGCCTGCGCGTGCTGGAGGCGGAGCCGGAGATGGGCTCGCTGACCATGGGTACGGTCAACTTCGGCGACGACGTGTTCATGAACCGGCCCGCGTTCATCGTCGAGCTGCACCAGCGGATGCGGGACGCCGGCGTCGTGCCGGAGTACGAAATCTTCGACCTGGGGCAGCTCACCTCGCTGGCCCGGCTGCTCGACAGGCACGGGCTGCCGTACGGCGGGCACGTGCACGTCGACTTCGTCATGGGCGTGCCGGGCGGGATGCCGGGCACGACCGAGGCGCTCGTCGCGTGCGCCAGCGCGGTGCGCGACCTGCCGGCCGGCACGACCTTCGCGGCCACCGGCATCGGGCGGACCACACTGCCCGTGCTGCTCGCGTCGCTGAGCGCCGGCGGGCACCTGCGGGTCGGCATGGAGGACACCGTCACGTACGCCAAGGGCCAGCCGGTCGAGAGCAACGCGCAGCTCGTGGCGCGCGCGGCCGGGTTCGCGCGGCTCGCGCAGCGCCCGCCACTTTCGCCTGACCAGGCGCGGGAGCTGCTGGGCGTGCCGGCGCGGTGAGGCCCGTCCGGTGATCTTTACGGGGTAACGTCGTGGCCGTGTACTCCGGTGGTGAGCTGCTCGCCGAGGTGGTCCGGTCGGGCTTCGCCGAGGGTCGGCACCTCGGTTCCGTGGCGGTTCTCGGTCCTGACGGCGTGCTCGTCGCGTCGGCCGGGGACCCGCACGGCGCGATCTTCCCGCGCTCGTCCAACAAGCCGATGCAGGCCGTCGGCATGCTCCGGGCGGGCCTGCGGCTGACCGATCCGGGCGACCTCGCGCTGGTCGCCGCTAGCCACTTCGGCGAGGGCCGGCACATCGAGCGGGTCCGGGCCATGCTGCGTACCGGCGGGCTGTCGCCGCTCACCGACCTGCGCTGCCCGCCGGAGCTGCCGCTGGGCGAGGACGCCCGGGCGGACGTGCTGCGCGCCGGGGACGGCCCGCAGCGCGTGTTCATGAACTGCTCGGGCAAGCACGCCGGCATGCTGCTGACCTGCCTGGTCGCCGGCTGGCCGACGGACGACTACCGGGCGCCGGGTCACCCGCTGCAGGTGGTGCTGCGGGACACGGTCGCCGAGTTGGCCGGCGAGGAGCCGGCGGCGACGGGCGTGGACGGCTGCGGCGCCCCGGTGCTGGCCCTGTCGCTGACCGCGCTGGCCGGGGCGTTCCTGCGGCTCGTGTCGGCGCCGGCCGGCACCGCCGAGCGGACCGTGGCCGACGCCATGCGGGCGCACCCGGAACTCGTCTCGGGGACCGGCGCGGAGGACGCCCGGCTCATGCGCGGCGTGCCCGGGCTGCTGTCGAAGGGCGGCGCCGAGGGCGTGCTGGCCATGGCCGTCCCGGGCGTCGGCGCGGTGGCCATCAAGATCGACGATGGCGCGCAGCGGGCGCGGATGCCGGTGGCGACGGCGGCGCTGCGGCGGCTGGGCGTGGCGGCGAGCGCCTTCGAGGACGTGGCGCCCGTGCCGCTGCTCGGCGGCGGCGTCCCCGTGGGCGCGGTCCGCGCGGCGGGCTGGGCCGCGGGCTAGCCACCTGGGCTGCGGCGTTTGGCGCCGTAGCGCTGTTATGCGGGCCGGGATTCCGGTCCTACGGCGCCATAGCACCAAGATCCAACGCTGTGGGAAACCTCACGCTAGCCGTTGCTAGCGATTTGCTTGCAAGAGTTAGCACCGGCTCGTAGCGTTGGACCCGTGAGCGATCCCCGGGACATCCCCCGCGACATCGGAGGGTTCATCCGCGACCTGCGCCAGACCGCGCGCATCTCGCTGCGTGAGCTCGCCGACCGCGCGGGTGTGTCCAACCCGTACCTGAGCCAGATCGAGCGCGGGCTGCGCAAGCCGTCCGCGGAGGTGCTGGGCCAGATCGCGAGTGCTCTGCGGGTCTCCACCCCGCTGATGTACCTGCGGGCCGGTCTGCTCAACGAGAAGGACGGTCAGGGCGTGCTCGCCGCCATCGCGGCGGACGACGACCTGACCTTGGCGCAGAAGCAGTCGCTGACGCAGATCTACGAGACGTTCCGTCGGGAGAACGCGCGGGCGGCGCAGGACGCCGCTGATAACACGGAGGTAGAGAAGACATGAGCACCAAGTCGAAGCTTCCCGGCCCGGTCTACGCGGCCGCCGGCGCCGGCGAGTACGCCTACCAGCAGCTGACCGGGCTGACCGAGCGGATCACCGCCGAGCTGCCCGGCAGGGTCAGCCAGCTGCGCGCCGAGGCCCCCGGCCGGGTCGAGCAGCTGCGCACCGACATCCCCGCGAAGGTCGCCGAGCTGCGGGCCGAGCTGCCCGGCAAGGTCGACCAGCTGCGCGAGCAGGTCCCGGTGAAGGTCGCCGAGTGGCGTACGGACTTCCCGGCGAAGGTCGCCGAGCTGCGCGCCGTGGCGCCCGCCAAGGTGGCCGAGCTGCGGGCCGAGCTGCCCGGCGCGGTGAGCAACCTCCTCGCCGAGGCGGTGTCCCAGTACGCCAAGTTCGTCGCCCGCGGCGAGCGGGTGGTGGCCGGCGGCAGCGCGCCGAAGGCGGAGCGGCCCAAGGTCGACCCGGCCGCGGCGGCCGCCTTCGAGCAGCCCGACCCGGCGTCGGACACCGTGCTCATGGCCGAGCCGGTCGTCACCGAGCAGCCGGCCGCCAAGGTGCGCACCACCCCCAAGGTGAAGCCCGCCTCCACCAAGCCGGCGTCGACGAAGCCGGCCGCCACCAAGCGGCCCCGTTCCGGTGCCTGATCCCGAGCAGCGGTCCTCGGTGAGGGCTGAAGGCGCCCAGGCCGACACCGGCGCCTGACAACCTGACGACGGCGGCCGGTCCCGGGACTTCCGGGGCCGGCCGCCGTCGTGACAGGCGAATCGAGCAGGGCGTACGTCCCGCGCGGGGCCACCAGGGGAATGGATGGCTAAGCTGACAGCCATGGCGGCCGTACCGATCTTTTATTACGACGTCCGGTTGGTGATCGAATGGGTCATCTTCCTGGTCACGGCGGTGCTGGAACTCGTGGCGTTCGTGCATTGCCTGTTCCAGCGCAAGGACGCGTTCGCGGTGGTCGGTTCGATCCCCAAGTGGGGTTGGCTGCTCATCCTCGGCGGGTCGCTGTTCGTCACGGTCGTCATCGGCGCCTCCACGGTGGGCATCCTCAGCTTCCTGGCCCTGACCGCCACGGCGTTCTACCTGCTTGATGTGCGGATCGGCCTGCGCGACGTGTCGGGCGGGTCCGGCCGCTGGCGCTGAGCATGGGTGCCCGCGACTTCCGCTGGCCGCCTCCACCGGGAGGGGCACCCGAGCGTTTCGCCCCGCGCAGCCGGGCCGAGCCCGGCCGCCCGCTGCGGCCGCTGGCCGCGCCGACCCAGCTCGTCGACGTCGCTGGCGTGTCCCTGGAGTGCCTCACCGCCGGCACCGGCGACCCCGTCACCGTCTTCGCCCACGGGTTCGCGGGCGGCATCGCCGACACCCGCCCGTACGGCAGCGCGGTCGGCGGCACCAAGGTGTTCTTCCAGTTCCGGGGGCACGGCCGCTCCGCCGCGCCGCCCGGCCCGTGGAGCTACGCCGACCTCGCCGGCGACCTGCGGGGCGTCGCCGACCGGTTCGGCGCCCGCCGCGCCCTGGGCGTGAGCCTCGGCGCGGCCGCCCTCGCCCAGCTGCTCACCCGGACCCCCGACCGGTTCGACCGCGTGGTCTTCGTGATCCCGGCCGTGCTGGACGAGCCGCGCTCGACGCACGCCGCCGACCGTTCCCGCGCGCTGCTGGAGGCGGTCAACGACGGCGACCAGGCGACGGCCAGCGACCTGCTCGCGCAGGACATCCCCACGTCCGTGCGCGACTCGCCGGCCGCCTGGCAGTACCTGCGCGACCGTCTCGACCAGCTGTTCCGCGACGGGCTCGCGCCGTCCCTCGTCGACCTGACCGATCAGCCGGCCCTGCCGGACCGGGCGCTGCTGAGGGCCGTCACCGCCCGCGCCCTGGTCATCGGGTGCGTCGGCGACCGCACGCACCCGGCGCGGGTCGCGGAGGCGCTGGCCGCCGCGCTGCCCGACGCGCAGCTGCACATCTACCCGCGCCCGGCGTTGCTCTGGAGCCAGCGGGCCGACCTGCGCCAGCGCGTGGCAGGGTTCCTCAACGACTAGGGTGACCGCATGGGTGTCACGCATCACGGCCGTACTCACCGTCTTGACCTGGCGGATCCGACGCTGCGCGAGTGGGACTGCACCGTGCTGTGGTCCGATCCCGAGGGTGGGATCGTGCTCGACCGGTCGGCGTTCTACCCGGGCGGCGGCGGGCAGCCGCCGGACCACGGCGTGCTGTTGTGGGAGGGCGTGCAGACCCGCATCGTCGGCACCCGCAAGGGCGACGACCTCTACCTGCTGCCGGCGCCCGGCGACCCGCTGCCGCCGGCCGGCACCAAGGTCGCCGGCGCTCTCGACGACACCCGGCGCAGCCTGCTCATGCGCACCCACTCCGGCCTGCACGTCCTGTGCGGCGTCGTGTTCCGGGACTTCGGGGCGCTCGTCACCGGCGGCAACATGGAGCCCGGCGAGGCCCGCATGGACTTCAACCTTCCCGAGGTGCCGGCCGACTTCAAGGCCCGCCTGGAGGACCTGGTCAACGCCGAGGTCGCCGCGAACCGCCGGGTCGAGGTGAAGGTCCTCGGCCGCGACGAGGCCCTCGCGCTGCCCGACATCATCCGTACCCAGTCCAACCTGATCCCCGCCGACGAGCAGGAGATCCGCATCGTCGACATCGTGGGGCTGGACGTGCAGGCCGACGGCGGCACGCACGTGGCGGCCACCGGGCAGGTCGGCAAGGTCACGGTGCTCAAGGTCGAGAGCAAGGGCAAAGCAAACCGTCGGGTACGGGTGAAGCTCGGCGACTAGCGCCTCGTCCGGTCGATGACCTCCTCCGGGCTCAGCGGGGACTTCGGGTGGTGCGTCAGGCACAGCGGCGTACGCACCTTGACGAACGAGAAACCCTCGCCGGCCGCGTAGAACTGGCCGCTGCGCAGGATCCCGATGTCGGGCACCCGGCCGTTCTTCGTAGCGGCCAGCTCCTTCGCGGCGTCGATCTGGGCCGGCGCGTTCAGCAGCCCGAAGAACTGCGTCGTCGCGTTGCCGGAGATCTGGTTGTGCAGGCCCTTCGGCGCCTGGGTGGCGAACACCAGCCCCAGCCCGTACTTGCGGGCCTGCGAGGCCAGCGCGATCGAGCTGGCCGTGCACGGGGTGCTGCCGCTCGACGGGGCGAGGGTCTGCGCCTCGTCCATGACGAACAGGCCACCGAGCGGGCGGTCGCCGGCCGGGTTGCGTTTGATCCAGGCGAACAGCGCCATCTGCAGCTGGTTGACGAAGCTCTGCCGCTGCTCGTCCGAGCTGAGCCCGACAAAACTGATCACCGAGACCCGGGCCCGTCTGCCGGGGCGGGGCGTGAGCAGCACGCCCGGGTCGACGGCCGTGCCGGTGCCGCCGAAGAGCGGGTCGTTCATCATGGCGGCCTTGAGCGTCTCGCCCGCGTCGTGCGCCAGCTTGGTGCCCTTCGCGAACGAGGTGAGCTCCTCGGGCAGGTCGCTGAGCAGGTCGGCGAAGCCGCGTAGGCCCGTGTGACCCCGTCGGGCGTACCAGAGAAGTGCCTCTTTGACGACCGCCCGGCCCTGCACCTGCGCCTTCGCGGAACCGTCCACTCTGGCACGCGGCGCGAGCGCGGCCACGGCCGCGTCGATCGCGGCGTCGAACTCGTCCGGGTCGTTCAGCAGCGGCCCGAAGTCCGGCAGCGGCTGGAACGTCAGCGGCCGGCCGGCGCTGACCCGGGGCGTCCAGACCACCACCTCGGTGTTGTCCAGGTAGTCCCGCGCCCGCGCCGCGTCCCCGGCGCCCCACCCGTCGGGGGCCTCGGGCCACGCGTCGCCCAGCCGGGCGAGGTCGTTGTTGGGGTCCAGCACGATCGAGGAGACGCCCTGCCGCGCACATTCCTCGACGAGGCGCCGGATCAGCACGGTCTTGCCCGATCCGGAGCCCGCGAAGATCACCGTATGCCGGCGCAGCGACTCCAGGTTCACCTGGAACGGCGCGTCCCCGTCGATGGCCCGCCCCAGCCCGATCGACGACCCGTCGGTGGGTTGTTCATCGATGGTCGTCGGGTCGGGGTCGTCCAGCTCCCTCGGCTCGGGTGATCCCTCGCCGAGGACGTCACTGAGGAGCCGGGTGCGGCTCGCGTGGCGGCGTTCGACCAGCCACTCCGCCAGGCCGGACATCGGCTTGGCGCACAGGTCGCGCAGCGCCGCGAACACCTTGAGGTCGGCCTCGTCGATGGTCTTCTCGATGCCGCCGGCCGCCCGGAACGCCTCGATGATCTCGGTCGTCCGCGGTCCCTTGGGCCACGGCTCGTTGCGCAGCAGCACCAGCCGCCGCTGCGGGATGTTCACGTCGATCCCGGACATCGTGCACGCCGCCTTCACGCGGCTGATCACCGCGACGGCCATCGGGCTCGCGACGGCCCGGAACGCGCAGTGCGCCTCGTTCTCGGTCGCCTCGTCGAGCACCTCCACCAACCGACCGTGCAGCGCCGGTTTCGCGCTGGGCAACGGATCCGTCTTGTACGTCGTCCCCGACGGCGCCTGCTCCTGGATCCACACGGACAGCCCGGCGGCCAGCAGCGCCGGCATCTCGGAGTCCTCGCTCCGATGATCCAACGCGGCCCGCACGTCCGCCTCCGCCACCAGCTCGCCGAACCGCCGGTCCAGCGCCTCGAAGTGGGCCGCCAGGCCCTCCTTGGGCCGCTCCGGCACCTGCTCGGGCTGCTCCGGCGACTCCTCGCTCAGGCGGGTCAGCTCGACCACGGTGTCGGTGGCGAGGCAGTGCGCGACGTGCCGGTCGACCCGGCGTAGCAGACCGCGTGGGCTGTACTCGACGGCGTCCGCGAACGCCTCGGGAAGGATCGGCCAGGTGTCGTACCGGGCGGCGAACCGCTCCTCGGCGAACCGGGCGCGGAACCGCTTCGCGATCAGCTCCAGCCCGATCTCGGGGGTCGGGATACGGTCCTCCAGTTGCACCTCCCGGAACCGCTCCAGGACCGGGATCGGCGCGTACCTCTTCAGCAGCACCAGGACCTCGGGCAGCACGGACAGCACGGTGAGCGTCCGGCGCGTCGTCTCCCGCAGCGCGAGCAGGCCGTCGGCGATCGGCGTGACCGTGGCGGCGACGTCGTCTCCCGTACCCCGGTCGAACGCGGCCGTGCGGGACTGCGAGATGAGCGTGTCGATCTGGTCGACGGCCATGACCGTCGGCGCGCCGGTGAGCGCGAGCAGGCGCGACACGTCCTGCACGATCTCCTGCGGCCCGCGGGCGAGCTGGCTCAGCCCCCACGCCGCGCGGTCCCCGGCCTCGCCGACGACCGAGTACATGTGGGCCTGGCCGATGTCCTGCAGGGCGTAGTCGGTCGAACCGAGCAGCACCAGGGCGCGCGCGGTGTCCTGATAGTCCTGCGCCTCGGTGCCGGCGTGGTCGCGCAGAGCCCGTACGAAGTGGTCGAGATGTTCCCGGGTCAGCGGGGCGCGCGCCGCCACGGCGTCGCGCACCTCGACGGGCAGCCCGAGCTGCGCCGTCACGCGGGCGAGGAAGGTGCGCAGCTGGGTGCCCCAGCCGATCGCGTCCCGCTGCAGCCCGTTGAACACGCCGCCGACGACGTTCTCCCAGAACGTCCTGCTGCTGATCGCTTGTACCAGGAAGAAGTAGCCGCCGTCGCGTTGGATCGTCTCCCGGACGGCACCCAGCAGGTGGGTCTTGCCCGAGCCGGCCCGGCCCTCGACAACGACGCCCATGGGGCTCAGCTCGTCGCGTCGCGCCGCCCTGACGCCGCTGAGGATCTGCCGTACGACGCGCTCGTGCAGTTCCGGCACGTTGAACGGCGAGGGCTTCCACAGGTCGTCCGGTGTCGGCGCGACGTTGAACTGCAGCGCGGCGAGAGCGTCGAACTCGTCCGGCGTCATGCCGCGCCGATCGAGATCATGTGGTTGTCCTCACCGCCCAGCCGCAGCGCGGCGGCCCGGTCCCGGTTGTCGAGCGACTTGCTGTTGGCGGTCGGGATGATCCGCACGCCGGGCACCCGGGCCATCGCGCGCAGCGCGGCGTCCACGTCCTCGCGATCGAGCTGCGGCACGGCCGCACGCAGGTCGGCGAGACCCACCCACTCGCCGGGCTTGCTGGCCAGGTTCTGGTAGGCGCTCCGGAGCTGGGACTCCGCGTCGACCGGGGCGGCTCCGGTGGCGGATCCGGCGAAGAAGTCGGCGTAGCTGATGCCGCGCCGGTCGAGCGCCCGGTCCAGGCCCCCGAGAACGGTGAACAGCGACCGGATGGCCGAGCCGCCGGCCTTCGGCGGGGCCACGGTGTGCAGCTCGCGGACGACCCGCCAGCCCTTCTCGGTCAGCTGGTGCGAGAACGGCCGGTGGCTCCGGTTCGTCTCGACCAGGCCCGCCTTGACCAGTTTGGTGTTCTGCGCGCCGGTGAGCGCGAACCCGGCGAGTGCCTTGAGCTCGTTGTTGGTGAGCTCGCGGGCCTCGACCATCAGGACGACGAGCGCGAGGATCTCGTTGGGGGTCAGCGTCGGTTCACTGGTCATGGTGCCTCTTCTCCGTTGTGCGCCGTTGGTGGAGCAGTGTCTCGATGTCGAACAGGACCCGACCGAGGTCGGTGTGGACGCGCTCGTTGCCGAAGCGCAGCACGTGCAGGCCGTCGATGGTGAGGGCGTTGTCCCGGCGGCGGTCGTTGGCGAACAGCACCGGGCGGCGGTGCTCCGGACCGTCCACCTCGACCACCACCCCCTCCGCGGGCCAGTAGACGTCCAGCCGGTACACCTCGGAGAGGAGCGTGCTCTCGTGCCGGTGGTTCCAGCGGCGCCCCGTGGCCCATTCGTGGCGTTCGAGGGCCCGCTCCAGCAGCCACTCGGTGTCGCTGTGCGGCAGCCCGGACAGCGGAGGGTAGCCGAGAACCGGCTCGTCCGGAACAGGGTCGGGACGCGGGTCCGCGGCCGTGGCCGCCGCGTCGGCCGCCAACTGGATCAGACGCGCCGGGAGCGTGATCGTCACCGCGCTGACCCGGTCGACCGTGCCGAGCGGGGCGCCGGCCAGCCAGACGGACAGGCGGCCGTGGTCGGCGAGCCATTCGGCGGCCGCGACCAGGGCACGCTCATCCTCTGTGGACAGCCCGTCCGGGACGTCGATCAGCAGCGCCGCGGTCGGGCGGTCGTAGGCGCGGGCGATCGCCCGGACGACCCCTGCCGCCCGTACCTCGGCGGGAAACCGGGACCCACCACCCGGCCGGCGGCGGAGCGACCGCTCCGCCAGGTCGGCGAGGAACGGGCCGAAGTCGGCCGCGCGGGCGGCGAGGTCCGCGGCCAACGCGCGGACCGCGGCCACCCCCCGGCCCTGCGGGCCGGCCAACCGGTCCGCGCCGGGCAGCCAGGCGGGGAACAGGGCCACCGCGACCCGGTCCAGCTCCGCCAGGAGTACGGCCACCTGGTCGCCGAGCGGGCCCGTCGCGGAGGGGCGGAAGCGCAGGACGGCCGGGGCGCCGGCGGGCAACGGGTCCAGCGCGATGGCCAGCAGGTCGGGGTCGACGCCGGTCAGGTGGGCGACCCGGTGCGCGGGCAGCGTCGACCACCACGCCGGGGCGGGCGCGGCCGTTTCCACCCCCTGTGCCATGGACCGCAACGCTACGTGGTGGCGTCGATTGATCGCAGTCCGTCGTTCGCCGGAGGGGCCGGCTGTCCGGGCGGTCGAAACTTCGTAGCCACCCGTTACGATCCGCCTCATGAGCGCAGTTGAGGTCGCCCCTTCGGCGGAGGACCGGTCGTCGCCCGTGAGCGTCGGCAAGGACTTCCTGGCCGGCGTCATGTTCCTGCTGCGCGGCCTGAAGATGTACGCGCGCTCGCCCAGACTCATGCTGCTCGGGCTGATCCCGGCGTTCATCTCACTGGTGCTGCTCGTCGCGACGCTCGTGACGCTGGCGTACTTCGTCTCCGACCTGGCCGAGCTGGTCACCTGGTTCGCGGACGACTGGTCGTCCGGGTGGCGGCAGGCGATCCGCATCGCCGCGGGCGTGGCCATCATGGGCGGGGCGGTGCTGCTGAGCTTTGTGGGGTTCACGGCGCTGACGCTCGTGATCGGGGAGCCGTTCTACGAGGCGATCTCCAAGAACGTGGAGGACCGGCTCGGCGGGCTGCCCGGCGAGGTCGACATCCCGTTCTGGCGGACGCTGCCCCGCAGCATCGCCGACTCGCTGCAGTTGCTGCTGCTCACCGCCCTGTTCGGCATCCCGCTGTTCTTCGCCGGCTTCATCCCCGTTGTCGGCGAGACCGTGGTGCCCGTGATCGGGGCGCTCGTCGGCGGCTGGTTCCTGTCGCACGAGCTGATCGGGGTGCCGTTCGAGCGGCGCGGGCTGCGCATGCGCGACCGGCGCCGGATGCTCAGGCAGCGCCGGGCGCTGGCCACCGGGTTCGGGGCGGCCACGTTCGCGTGCTTCCTCATCCCGTTCGGCGCGGTGCTCATCATGCCGGCGGCCGTGGCCGGGGCGACGCTCATGACCCGCCACCTGTTCGGCATGTCCGACCGTCTCAACGGGCAATGATGTGCGCATGCACATCGAACTGGTCGAAGGCGACATCACCACGCAGCGCGTCGACGCGATCGTGAACGCGGCCAACTCGTCACTGCTGGGCGGCGGCGGGGTGGACGGCGCGATCCACCGCAAGGGCGGCCCGGCGATCCTGGAGGAGTGCCGCGCGCTCCGCGCGTCCCGGTACGGCGGCGGGCTGCCGACCGGGCGCGCCGTGGCCACGACAGCCGGCAACCTGCCCGCCCGCTGGGTGATCCACACGGTCGGCCCGGTCTACCGGGAGGCCGAGGATCTGAGCGGCGTGCTCCGCGCCTGCTACACCAGTTCGCTGGCCGTGGCCGACGAGCTGGGCGCGACCTCGGTCGCGTTCCCGCTGATCTCGGCGGGCGTGTACGGCTGGCCGCCCGACGACGCGATCTTCCAGGCCCTCACCGCGCTGCGCGATGCGACGACCCAGGTGGAGTCGGCGCGCCTGGTGCTGTTCGGCGAGCACCTCTACACGCTGGCCAAGGAGATCGCCACCCGCGGCTGACCCTGTCCACAGGCCGCCGGGTCGTCCACAGATCTCGCGGTGGCGCCGCCGCGCCCACTAGCCGTCGGTCCCGGACGGGCCGTGGCGAGTAAGGGTCGCTATGTGGTCCAAAATCGCCACAGCCCGGGGTGAGCTACGCGACGTGGAGGGTCGTGAGGAGGGTGTCGTCGCCGGCGGTGTCCAGGACGTCCCAGTTCAGGCGGCCCCAGAGGGCCAACGCCACGTCGCTGGCGTTGCCGGACGCGGCGGCACGGGCCGGGTGGCTGTCGTCGTCCAGCAGCGTGTTCGTGTCCAGCAGGGCGATGCCGGCGCCGCGCAGCCGGACGTACCACTCCTGGCCCAGGTCGGCGGCGACCAGGTGCACCAGGCCGTGGACATCCGGCGTTTCCCTGCGGCGGCCGGCGGGCAGCCAGGTGTCGAGGACCTCGGCGATGGTGTCGCCGGCCAGTTTGGTCTCGATGGGCTCGGTCAGCCCGACGGACAGCTGGGCGTCCCAGCGGTGGATGGCCGTCTCGTGGGCCATCCGGCGGTGCCAGAAACCGGCCTTCCTGGCCTGCGGTGCCCAGTTCCAGGCGGGCAGGTCGGGATCGAGGTTGTCCAGGAAGGCGAGGATCAGCCCCAGTTGCTCGTCGAACCAGCCCAGCACCGTCGGGTCGTCGGCCTCCGGGACCTCCGGACCGATCTCGCGGGGGTGCGGCTTGTCGGTCGTGCCTCGCCCGGCGGTGGCGCTGACCCACTGGTAGATCGAGCCGACGTGGCGGATCAGCTCACCCATGGTCCAGCCCGGACAGCTGGGGACCTGGTTGCCCAGGACGCCCTCGTTGCCCGCGGCGGCGCGCAGCGCCGTGGCGTCGCTACGTAGGGCGGCCAGCCACGCGTCCTTGGTCAACTGGGTCCGGCTCATGGCACCCCTTCCGGTCCGCGGAGCACCCACCACTAGCGGAGGCAACCCCCAGCCTAGGGTGAACGTCGTGCACGAGATTACCCACGCCGCGTTACAGCAATTCACGACGCTCCGTCTCGGGGGCGTCGCCCATCGCGTGATCCCGGCCGCCAGCGCGGACGAGATCGTCGAGGCGGTGAAGCAGGTCGATCGCCGGGGCGAGTCCATGCTGCTCCTCGGCGGCGGGAGCAACGTGGTGGTCTCGGACGACGGCTTCGACGGTACCGTGGTGCTGCTCCGGTCCGCGGGGATTACGGCCGACGGCGACAGCATCACCGTCGAGGCGGGCCACACCTGGGACGACGTGGTCGCCTACGCGGTCGCGAACGGGCTGGCCGGCATCGAGTGCCTGGCCGGCATCCCCGGCGCGGCGGGCGCCACCCCCGTGCAGAACGTCGGCGCGTACGGGCAGGAGGTCGCGGAGACCATCACCAGTGTCCGCGTCTACGACCGGGCGCACGACAAGATCGCCGAACTCAAGCCCCTCGCGTGCGGGTTCGGCTACCGGACCAGCCGGTTCAAGCACAACGAGCGGTACGTCGTGCTGGCGGTGACGTTCCGGCTGACCCGGTCGGACGAGTCGACCCCGGTGCGCTACGCCGAGCTGGCCCGGGCCCTGGACGTGCCCGTCGGCGGCCGGGCGCCGCTGGCGAAGGTGCGCGAGACCGTGCTCGGCCTGCGCGCCCGCAAGGGGATGGTGCTCGATCCCGCCGATCCCGACACGTACTCGGTGGGGTCCTTCTTCACCAACCCGGTGCTGGAGGGCGCCGCCTACGCCGAGCTGCAGCGCCGCGCCGACCAGGCGGGCGGCGCCGCGCCGCCGGCCTGGCCCGGCCAGGCCGGCGAGGTGAAGGTCAGCGCCGCGTGGCTCATCGAGCACGCGGGCTTCCACAAGGGGTACGCCGGCGACCATAAGGGGGTCGCGCTGTCGGGCAAGCACACGCTGGCGCTGACCAACCGGGGTGACGGCAGCACGGCCGCCCTGCTCGGCCTGGCCCGGGAGATCCGCGACGGGGTACGCGCACGGTTCGGCGTGCGCCTCGAACCCGAGCCCGTGCTGGTCAACTGCCGCCTGTAGGCACCGGCCAGGGCAGCGACAGCTCGCCCAGCCGCCAGCGCCGCGGCTCGTGGACGATCGGCCAGCCCGCCGCGCGGGTCGCGGCCACGGCCGCGGCGAACCGGCCCCGCGGGCCGAAGGTGGCGTACGGCGCGGCGGCCAGCCACGCGTCGTCGAGCGCGGTCAGCAGCGCGTGGATCGGCTCGCCCGGCACGTTGCGGTGGATCAGCGCCTTGGGCAGCCGTTCGGCGAAGGCGGCGGGCCGGGGGAGGGTCGCCAGCCGGGCGGCGAGCGTCAACTGGGTCGTTGACGCGGCCGCGGTCACGGTGAGCCACGCTCCCAGCCGGCCCAGCTCGTCGCACGTCCCGTCGACCAGCACGCCCCCGGGTGCGAGGTGGCGTCCCACCGTCGCCCAGGCGCCGGCGACGGCCGGCTCGTCGTACTGCCGGAGGACGTTGAGCGCCCGGACGATCACCGGACGCAGCCCGGCCAGCTCGAACCCGCCCCGCCGGAACTCCAGCCAGGGCGGGTCGGCGGCCGGCGCGGCAGCCGCGACCCGGGCGGGATCGATCTCCACGCCGACGACCCGGACGTCCGGCCGGACGCGGGCCAGCCGGGCCCGCAGCTCGACGGCCGTCGTCGGGGTCGCGCCGTAGCCCAGGTCCACGACCAGCGGGTCGACCGCGGCCCGCAGCAGCGGCCCGTACGCGTGGACGAGCCAGTTGTCGACGCGCCGCAGCCGGTTCGGGTTGGTCGTCCCCCGGGTGATCTCGCCGATGGGGCGGCGGGGGGTCACGACGTGACCCGGTGCACCTTGTGCTGGGCGGCCTGGGCGAGCGGGCGGACCACCAGCCGGTCGACGTTGACGTGGTGCGGGCGGGTGGCCACCCAGGCGACGCAGTCGGCGATGTCGTCCGCGACCAGCGGCTCGGCGACGCCCGCGTAGACGGCGGCGGCCCGTTCGGCGTCCCCGTCGAACCGCTTGAGCGCGAACTCGTCGGTGCGGACCATGCCCGGGTCGATCTCGATGACCCGCACCGGGCGCCCGCACAGCTCCAGCCGCAGCGTCTCGGCGAGCGCGGTCTGGGCGTGCTTGGCGGCCGCGTACCCGCCGCCGCCCTCGTAGACGATCAGGCCGGCGGTGGAGCTGAGGACGACGATCGTGCCGGCGCCGGAGGCGACGAGCGCCGGCAGCAGCGCCTTGGTGACCCGCAGCGTGCCGAGCACGTTGACGTCGAACATCGCCTGCCAGTCCGCGACCGAGCCGGCCTCCACGTAGTCGGCACCCAGCGCCCCGCCCGCGTTGTTGACCAGCAGGGTCACCCGGCCGTCGAGCGCGGCCACCGCCGAGCCGAGCGCGGCCACGGACCCGTCCGAGGTCACGTCGCAGACGACCGCGGTGGCGTCGAGCTCCGCGGCCAGTCTGGCCAGCCGGTCGGCCCGACGGGCGGCGAGTACGACGTGAAAGCCCTCCTTCGCGAGGCGTCGGGCGGTCGCCTCACCGATCCCACTGGACGCACCGGTCACGACGGCGATATCGCGTACTCCCATGGCTGTTCATCGTGCCAGAGCGATCTTCGTCACCTGTCGAGGCATGCCCCCGGCGGATCGGGGGAAGATGTCGGACGGCCCGCGGGTTGACCACCATGGCCCGGAAAGGGGCCGGTGGACGGTGTGAGGGAGGCGACGGGCGTGGCTCGCTGGACGGGTGCGACCGACCGGACCGCGACCCCCTGTCAGGGCCGCAACGCGGTGGTACGCCGGGTCGCCACCATCTCCGTACACACGTCGCCGCTGGACCAGCCGGGCACGGGCGATGCGGGCGGCATGAACGTCTACATCGTCGAGGTGGCGCGCCGCCTGGCACAGGCCGGCGTCGAGGTGGAGATCTTCACCCGGGCGACGTCGAGCGACCTGCCGCCGGTGGTCGAGATGGCCCCGGGTGTGACGGTGCGGCACGTGATGGCCGGCCCGTTCGAGGGCCTCGCCAAGGAGGACCTGCCCGCCCAGATGTGCGCCTTCACGAACGGGGTGCTGCGGGCGGAGGCGGCCGGCCCGGTCGGCTTCTACGACGTGATCCACTCGCACTACTGGCTGTCCGGGCAGGTCGGCTGGCTGGCCAAGGACCGGTGGGGGGTCCCGCTGGTGCACACCGCGCACACCCTCGCCAAGGTCAAGAACGCGATGCTGGCGGAGGGGGACCGGCCCGAGCCGCGCGCCCGCGTGCTCGGCGAGGAACAGGTGGTGGCGGAGGCTGACCGCCTGGTGGCCAACACCCCGGCCGAGGCTCACGATCTCATCCGGTTGTACGGCGCGGGCGCCGAGGAGGTCACGGTCGTCCCGCCGGGCGTCGACCTGGACCGGTTCGTGCCGCCGGCGCACGGCCAGGACCGGGCCGTGAAGGCCCGCGCCCGCCGACGCCTGGGCCTGCCGCCGGACGATCTGATCGTGGCGTTCGTGGGGCGGATCCAGCCGCTCAAGGCGCCGGACGTGCTGCTGCGCGCCGCCACGGCGATGCGGACGACCGACCCGGCCATCGCCGGGCGCGTCACCACGGTGATCGCCGGCGGGCCCAGCGGGTCCGGGCTGGACCGGCCCACGTCCCTGATCGAGCTGGCGTCCGAGCTGGGCATCGGCGACTCGGTGCGGTTCCTGCCCCCGCTGCCGCGCGACCGCCTCGTCGACCTGTACCACGCCGCCGATCTGGTGGCCGTGCCCAGCCACAACGAGTCGTTCGGGCTGGTGGCGCTGGAGGCGCAGGCCAGCGGCACGCCCGTGGTGGCGGCGGCCGTCGGCGGCCTGCCCACGGCGGTCCGCGACGGCGTCTCGGGCGCCCTCGTGCACGGCCACGACCCGGACCTGTGGGCCAAGGTGCTCGGCGACCTGCTCGCGGCGCCGAGACTGCGGGCGGAGCTGGCGGCTGGCGCGGTGGCGCACGCGCGCGACTTCTCCTGGAACGAGACGGCGGTCAGCCTCCTGGCGGTCTACCGTGAGGTCGTGATCCAGCGGCGGGCGGCCCGGGCCGCCATATGCAGCGGCGCGTTCGCATGACGGATGTAAGTGAACTGATCGAGCGGGCGCTGGCGGGTGGCGAGGCGGCCTGGGAGCGCACCGGGGAGGCGTCGTTCTCCGTGACGCTGCCCGGCTCGCACAAGCTCAAGACCACCTGCAACCTGTTCGTGGGCGACCACGCCGTGCGGGTGGAGGCGTTCGTCATGCGCCAACCCGACGAGAACCGCGAGCGGCTGTGGGAGTGGCTGCTGCGCCGCAACGCGAAGATGTACGGGGTGGCGTTCGCGGTCGACCAGGTCGGCGACGTGTACCTGGTGGGTCGGATGGCGCTGCACGCGGTCACCCCGGAGGAGATCGACCGGGTGCTCGGCGCGGTGCTCACCTACGCCGACGAGAGCTTCGACCCCATGCTGGAGATCGGCTTCGGCTCGGCGATCCGCCGCGAGTGGGCGTGGCGCGTCTCGCGCGGCGAACCGCTGGACAACCTGAAGGCGTTCGAGCACTTCGTGGCCCGCACCGCCGACTGACGGGAACCGCGCGGCGGCCGCGCGTATCGGGATTGTCATGCCCGTCGGATACCGTGCGCCCGTGGCCTCCCCCTCGGACCCTGCCGCGTCTCCCCGGCCGCCGGTCGCCTGGCTGCCGGTCTCCTCGGCCGTCGCCGCCGCCGTCGCGGCGCTCGCCGCCACCGCGAACAGCTACGGCTACCACCGCGACGAGCTCTACTTTCTGATGCTGAAGCCGGCCTGGGGCTACGTCGACCAGCCGCCGCTGACCCCGCTGCTGGCCCGCGCGGCCCACGACCTGTTCGGGCAGACGGTGTGGGGCCTGCGGGTGCCGGCGATCCTCGCCTTCGCCGCGACGGTGCTGCTGGTGGCGCTGACGACGCGCGAGTTGGGCGGCGGTCGGGGCGCGCAGGCGCTGTCGGCCTGGGCGGTCGCGTTCGCCGCCGTTCCGGTCGCGTCCGGCCACCTGCTCGTGACGACCACACTGGACCTGCCGTTATGGGCGGCGGTGCTGCTGTGCGCGACCCGCGCGCTGCTGCGCGACCAGCCCCGCTGGTGGCTGGCCGCCGGCGCGCTCGTCGGCCTGGCCATGTACAACAAGCTGCTCATCGCGATGCTGCTCGTCGGGCTCGCGGTCGGGCTGCTGGCCGTCGGGCCCCGGTCGGTGCCGCGCTCGCGCTGGCTGTGGGGCGGGGTGGCGCTCGCCATGGTCCTCGGCGCCCCCAACCTGATCTACCAGGTCACGCACGACTTCCCGCAGCTGGAGATGGGCGCCGCGCTGGCCGAGAACAACGCCGATGAGGTCCGCGCGCAGACCGTCCCCTTCCAGTTGCTGCTGGTCGGCCCGCCGCTGGCGGCGATCTGGATCGCCGGGTTCGTCGCGCTGTGGCGCCGGCCGGCGTGGCGACCGGTGCGCGCCGTCGCGGTCGCGTACCTCGTGGTGGTGGTGTTGACGTTCGTCGGCGGGGCGCAGGTCTACTACGCCATGGGCGTCATGGTGTACCTGCTGGCGGCTGGGGCCGTGGTGACCGCCGACTGGGCGGCGCGCGGCCGGGTGGCGGTGCGGCGTGGGCTCGTGGTCGCGGCCGTGGCCCTCAACGTCGCGGCGACGTGCCTGATCTCGCTGCCGTTCATCCCCGTCACCAGGGTCGGCGACACGTTCGTGCCGGAGCTGAACCAGGTCACCGGCGACCAGGTCGGCTGGCCCGCGTACGTGGCCGAGATCGCGCGGGTCCACCGGGCGTTGCCGGCGCCCGACCAGGCGCGTGCGGTGGTCGTCACCGGCAACTACGGCGAGGCCGGCGCCGTCGCCCGGTTCGGCCCGGCGCTGGGCCTGCCGGCCGTCTACAGCGGACAGAACGAGCTCTACCACTACGGCCCGCCGCCGGCCGACCGGACGGTCGCGGTCGTGGTGGGCCAGCGGCTGCCGTTCCTGCAGACCCGGTTCGCCGCCTGCGTGAGCGCCGGCGTGCTCGACAACGGCGTGGCCGTCGACAACGAGGAGCAGGACGTGCCGGTCTGGGTGTGCCGTGACCCGGTCGGCGGCTGGTCGGCGGTCTGGCCGCGCTTGCAGCACTACGACTGAGTCAGGCCCCGGCCGGCGACAGCGGTCGGCGCTGCTCCGGGATCGCCGACCGGGTGCGGGCCGCCACCGCCTCGCCGAACGTCGGGCGGTCGAGGGTGGCGCGCGCCGCGTCCACGAACGCGTCCGCGTACGTGTCGTCCGGGAAGTCGCCCAGGTAGTACGCCTTGACGGCGCGGCGCGTGGCGGCGAGCGGGTCGTCGCCGAGCAGGTGCCCGAGCACCTCGTCGACGTTCGCCATGTCCTTGCGCAGCACGTACGCCGCCGTGAACACGCGGGCGGTGAACTCGGCGCCACCCTGCATGTCGGTGACGGCGAACGGCTTCTCCGAGTACAGGAAGTCGGAGATGACGCTGGAGACGTCCGCGACCATCGCGTCGGCCCTGTTGGCCCAGTCGACGAAGTCGCCGGCGGCGGCCGCGTCGCCCCACAGATGCGCGCGACCGGTGGCGGCCCTGTCCTGGGCGAGCAGGCGCTCCAGCCCGGCCAGGTGCGCCGCGGCCCGGGCGTTCTGGCGGGTGAGCTGGTGGTGCCGCATGATCACGGTGACGTCCGGGCGGGCGAGCAGGGCGGCGAGGAGCTGGTTGCCGACGGCCAGCGAGCAGTGGTTGGTGTCGCCGAAGTTGCCGGCCCACGTCGGCGCGTACAGGACGGTCCTGGTGGCCAGGTCGCTGATCGGCGTGCGGACGATCGCGACGTTCTCCACCTGGGGGCGGCCGACGATCCGGAACTTCTCGGCGGGGATGGTCACCCCGTTGTCGGCGTACCGGTCGATGCCGGCCTGACCGGCCACGAAGATCTGGTCGAACATGACCGTGACGGGGTTGTAGCTGTTCACCTTCTCGCTGTCGCCGTGCAGCAGTTGCACGTGGGTCAGCTCGGCGAAGCGCACCATGTGGGCGTTCTCCCTGCCGTTGTTCACGTAGAACACGGACCGCAGGCTCGGCACGACCGTCGCGTCGACCGCCACGATGGTGGGTGCGAGGATGACGGGCCGTCCGGTGAGCCGCGCCAGGGCGGGAAGCGACTGGCGGTTACGCACCACGATGGCGAACGGGCGACCCACCCGTTCGAGGAACGGCAGCCACATCTGCACCTGCCGCAACGATGGCGGCGGCGCGTCCCAGTAGATCAGGAAGTCGGGTCCGTAGCCGGTCAGCGCGCGCTTGACCGCGCCCAGGCCGGAACGGTGCCGCACCTTGTAGTGGATCGACGTGAGGACCAGGCCGCCGAAGAGCAGGCCGGCGAGCAGCGCGACCGCGAGCGCGACCCACGAGGGCAGGCCGGCGACGGTCATCACGGCGACGAGCGCGATCAGCGCGCTGTCCGCGAGGTAGGCCGAGGTCCGGTTGACGAGCCGCTGCAACGGCCGGCCCGGCATGGCGAGGTGCCGTGCCTCGATCGCCGTCGTGGAGACCCCGTCCAGGATGCCCTCGAGGACGACGTACGCGATCGTGAGCAGCGCCGCGAGGTTGAACATCCAGTCGACCGCCCCGGGCGCGAGCCGCACGCACGCCGTCAGGGCCGCCGTCGCCGCCACCGCGCGCGCGACGGTGAACTGGCCGAGCCCGTCGCCCTCGCGGCGCACCACGCTCACCGTGACGGTCGCGAGGATGAACGCGAGCGTCACCCACCGCCAGGTGGTGCCGGCCGCCAGGACGAACGCGACCGCCGCCAACACGTTGGCGGTGAGCGGGCCGAGGACCCGCAGTAACGCCTGCCGGATCATCTGTCACTCCTGAATGCTCAGCGACGGGTGAGGGCGTGCCGGAGCGTCCATTGTGTAGGTACGGAAGCCGTGCGTCTGCCCCCTCGCAAGCATTTGTTCACCCGGGGGTGGATGTCAGATGGCCGGCGCGACCGCCTCGGCGGCGCGGAGCTCGACCACGCGGTGCTCCCGGGCCGGGGCCATGAGCAGGTGGCCGGCGGCGACGATGAGGCTCACGACGAGGCAACCGAGCCACAGGGTGGCGTTGCCCAGGTGCTGCTGCACGGCGGCACCGATGATCGGGGCGCCGAACGACGCCATCGACCACGCGAGCGACGACGCGCCCTGGTAGCGCCCGCGCATCCAGGATGGCGACAGGTCGGCCAGCAGGGCGGACTTGGAGGGCGCGTCGGCCATCTCGCCGAGCGTCCAGATGACCACCGAGATGGCGTAGAACCAGGCGGTGCCCGCGAAGGCGGTCAGTGCGAAGCCCACGCCGACCAGGACCGCGCCGAGCGCCAGGGCGTGCGCGCGCGGCAGGTGGCGCAGCAGTTTCGGCACGAACAGCTGGCCGGCCACGATGAGGATGCCGTTGAGGGCGATGACCAGGCCGTACGTGCCGGTGCTGAGCCCGTCGGCGGCCATCGCGAGGGGCAGGGTGGAGATGTGCTGCATGAACACGAGCGCGAGCAGCAGGTTGCAGGCGAAGAAGCCGAGGAAGACCCGGTCGGTGAAGACGCTGAACAGGCTGCCGGCGGCCGGGGTGGGCGCGGCCGGGCGCGGCGCGCGCGTACTCCGGTGGGTGTCGCGGACCTTGATTGCCACGACGGTGGCGGCGGCCGCGGTGGTGGCGGCGTCGCCGATGAAGATGAGCAGGTAGTCGACGCTGGCCAGCGCGCCGGCGGCGATCGCCGAGAAGGCGAAGCCGAGGTTGATCACCCAGTAGTTGAGCGAGAAGGCGCGCAGCCGCTCGTGCGGGCCGACGATATCGATCATCAGGGCGGACATGGCCGGGCGGCTGCCCTCGGCGGCCATGCCGAGCACGAAGACGGTGCCGGCCACGATGGGGGCGCTCTGGGCGAAGCCGAGCGCCAGCATGAGGGCGGCGCTGGTGTAGAGGAACGTGAGGTACGTGGGTTTGCGGCCCCACCGGTCGGCCAGCACGCCGCCGAGCAGGGTGCCCAGCGCGCCGCCGGCGCCCCACAGGCCGATCACCAGGCCGGCGAACGTGGGGGTGAAGTGGCGTTCGTGGGTGAGGTAGACGGAGAGGAGGATGAGCACGAAGGAACCGATGCGGTTGATCAACGTGCCGGTCCAGAGGTACCAGAACCCGGCCGGCAGCCCGCCCGCCGTCTCGGCCGCCCATCTCCGGACCGTCCGCACCCCGCGCCCCTTACGTGTAACCGATGTGACGCTCGCTGCGCCTTACACACCGTAGCCATCGCGGGCGGGCCGGCCCAACCGGTTTCCCGCGTGCCCTCGATCACGTCCTGCCTGCCCAGACGCCGGGAACCCGGCGGGGGCGCGTCCGGTGCCGGCGGGGGCGTGCGGCAGGATGTCCACTATGAGTCTGGGTACCTTGGTGCTGCTGCGGCACGGCCATAGCGACTGGAACGCGAAGAACCTCTTCACCGGTTGGGTCGACGTCGACCTCAACGCACAGGGCGAGGATGAGGCCCGGCACGGCGGCGAGCTGCTGCGCGAGCACGGGCTCCTGCCGGACGTCGTGCACACGAGCGTGCTGCGGCGCGCCATCCGCACCTCCGAGCTGGCCCTGCACGCCGCCGACCGGCACTGGATCCCGGTGCGCCGGTCGTGGCGGCTCAACGAGCGCCACTACGGCGCCCTGCAGGGCAAGGACAAGAAGCAGACCCTCGAGCAGTACGGCGAGGAGCAGTTCATGCTCTGGCGCCGCTCCTACGACACCCCGCCGCCGCCGATCGCGGATGACGACGAGTTCTCGCAGGTGGGCGACCCGCGCTACGCGGCTCTGCCGCCGGAGCTGATGCCGAAGGCCGAGTGCCTCAAGGACGTGCTCGCCCGCGCCCTGCCGTACTGGTACGACGCGATCATCCCGGACCTTCGGGACGGCAGGACGGTGCTGGTGGCCGCGCACGGCAACTCGCTGCGCGCCATCGTGAAGCACATCGACCAGATCTCGGACGAGGCGATCGCCGCGCTGAACATCCCGACGGGCATGCCGCTGCGCTACGAGCTGGACCCGCAGACCCTGCGGCCGCTCACCCCGGGCGGGCAGTACCTCGACCCGGAGGCCGCGGCCGAGGCGGCCGCCGCCGTCGCCAACCAGGGACGCTGAACAACACGGAAAGAGGGGGGCCAGCGGCCCCCCTCTTTCCGTTGTCAGGACCGGACGAGCTGCTCGCCGGTGACGAAGTAGAACAGCTGGTAGCCCGCGTTGACCGCGTGGTCGGCGAAGCGCTCGTAGAAGCGCCCGAGCAGGGCGCCGTCGATGGCCGCCTCCACGCCGTGCTGCCAGGCCGCGCCGAGCATGACCACGAACAGGCCGCGGTGCAGCTCGTCGATGATGTCGTCGTCGCGCTCCAGCTCGGCGGCCTTCTCGGCGTCCTTGTGGGCCAGCACCTCGCTGATCTTCGCGGCGAGGGCGTCGGCGGCGTCCGCCATCTTCTTGATGACCTTGGCCAGCTCCGGCGGCACGGCCACCGCCGGGTGGCGGCGCAGCGCGGTGCGGGCCACGTGCTTGGCGAGGTCGCCCATCCGCTCGATGTCGGTGGCGATGTGCAGGGCCGTCACCACGTGGCGCAGGTCCGAGGCGACGGGCGCCTGGCGGGCCAGCAGCAGGTACACCTTCTCCTCGACCTCGCGGTAGAGGTCGTTCACCGCCGTGTCCCCCGAGATCACCGCCTCGCCCAGCTCCTTGTCGGCGACGAGCAGCGCCGTCGTCGCGCGACTCAGCAGGCCACGCACCTCGTCGGCCATCGCGACGAGGAGCCGGCTCACCTCGTCGAGCTCGGCCTGGAACTCTTCACGCATGTCACTCCTGACTCGAAGCAGTCACTGATCGGGCGATCGCCGGCGACGGTACGCGCGCGCGGCGGACGCGGCATGAACAACCGTGAACGACGGCGAGCCTAAAGATGAACATTCGGCGACGCCGGCCCGGTTTGCCCTGATCAGACTCCCCGTCCGGTTAACCTGGCGCCTACCATCGGCGGCGTGGACTGGACGACGACCATGGGACGGCGCAGGACGGGCAGGGGCGAGAACAACCAGGCCCAGCTCGTCGGCGACGCGCTCTCCGCCCTGCAGGTCGGCCTGCTGGTGCTGGACCCCGCCGACACGCCGGTGCTGGCCAACCCGGCCGCGTACGCCCTCGGCCTGGTGCGCGACGCGACCCGCGCGGTGGGCGCCGCCGGCCAGGTCCACGCCGTGATCCGCACGCTCGCCGGCCAGGTGCGCCGCGGTGGGCTGTCCCGCGAGGTCGAGCTGGACCTGCCCCGGACGGGCACCGCCAACCTCGACACCGAGGTGCTCGGGGTGCAGGTGCGGGTCGTGCCGCTCACCGGCGCCGGCTACGCCCCCGGTCACGTCACCGTGCAGGCCTCGGACGTCACCGAGTCGCGCCGGCTGGCCCGGGTGCGCCGCGACTTCGTGGCCAACGTCAGCCACGAGCTCAAGACCCCGGTCGGCGCGCTCCAGCTGCTGAGCGAGACCCTCCTCGACGCCGTGGACGACCCCGAGGCGAGCCGCCGGTTCGCCGAGCGCATCCACCACGAGTCGAGCCGGCTCGGCCGGCTCGTCGGTGACCTGCTCGAACTGTCCCGACTGCAGGGCGCCGAGCCGCTGCCCGCGCTGAACCCGGTCGCCGTGGACCGGATCGTGGCCGAGGTCATCGACCGGTCGCGCACCGCCGCGGCCGCCAAAAAGATCACCATCGAGTACGCCGGGATGCGCGGCCAGACCGTGTACGGCAGCGAGCGGCAGCTGGTCACGGCCATCGCCAACCTGGTGGAGAACGCCATCGCGTACAGCCCCGACGAGACGGTGGTGGGGGTCCGGGTCGACCGCGTCGACGACGTCATGGAGGTCGCCGTCACCGATCAGGGCGTGGGCATCTCGGTGAAGGACCAGGAACGCATCTTCGAACGGTTCTACCGCGCCGACCACGCGCGCTCCCGCGAGACCGGGGGCACGGGCCTCGGCCTGGCGATCGTCAAGCACATCGCCGTCAACCACGGCGGCCGCGTCGCCGTGGTCTCCGCCCCCGGCAAGGGATCGACGTTCACCTTCCGGTTGCCGGCCAGACCCCCCGAAGCGGTCCTGCCGCTACCCCCGGGCATTGCTATCGACTTCGACGTCGCGGAGGCGGCGTCGCCGGCGGACAGGAGTCCGGCGTGATCGTGACCAGCACGACCATCCAGCAGCGCATCCGGCAGAGCGCCGGCGTGGCGGAGGTGGTGGGCGCGGCTCGACCGCGCAACGAGCGAGTGGGCGCGTCGAGTTCGCGTCCAAGGGAAGGAACAGCGGTGTCACGGGTACTTGTGGTGGAGGACGAGGAGTCGTTCTCGGACGCCCTGTCGTACATGTTGCGCAAGGAGGGCTTCGAGGTCGCCGTCGCGCCGACCGGCGTGGCCGCGCTGACGGAGTTCGACCGCAACGGCGCCGACATCGTGCTGCTCGACCTGATGCTGCCGGAGATGTCGGGCACCGAGGTGTGCCGGCAACTGCGCCAGCGCTCGCACGTGCCGATCATCATGGTCACCGCGCGGGACAGCGAGATCGACAAGGTGGTCGGCCTGGAGATCGGCGCCGACGACTACGTCACGAAGCCGTACTCACCGCGCGAGCTGGTCGCCCGCATCCGCGCCGTGCTGCGCCGGCACACGGGCGAGACCGTCGAGACCGACGACACCACGCTGCAGGCCGGTCCGGTGCGCATGGACGTCGACCGGCACGTCGTCACGGTCGGCGGCGAGCACGTGGCCCTGCCGCTCAAGGAGTTCGAGCTGCTGGAGCTGTTGCTGCGCAACGCGGGCAGGGTGCTCACCCGCGGCCAGCTCATCGACCGCGTCTGGGGCGCCGACTACGTCGGCGACACGAAGACGCTCGACGTGCACGTCAAGCGGCTGCGCTCGAAGATCGAGCCGGAGCCTTCGGCGCCGCGGCACATCGTCACGGTCCGTGGCCTCGGCTACAAGTTCGAGCCGTAGTCAGGCGGGGTGCGCGAGCAGCGCGGCGTGCCGTTGGATGATCTCGTCGGCGAGCGCCGCGAACCTCCGCGCGTCCCGGCTGGCCAGGTATTCGTCAATGGCGTCCACGACGACGGCGTCCAACGGGCGGCCGTCCCGGCGGGCCTGGGCGCACAGGCGGGCCTCGCGGTCGTCGTCGAGGGTAAGGGTGAGGGCCATGCGGCCATGCTAGACGCCAGGGGTGACGCTCCGTAGGGTCAGCCGGCCTGGGCCGTCCGGGCCGCGGTGGTGGCCGGGTGCTCGGCGATGAGGCCGCGTTCCTCGCGGGCCCGGCACAGTTCCGCGAGCCTGCCGTAGGCGTCCTTGCCGATGAGCGCGACCAGCTCCGGCTCGTACGACCGGTACATCGGCTCGCCGCCGACGTGTGCCTCGGGCGCCGACGTGCACCACCAGTGCAGGTCGTGGCCGCCCTCGCCCCAACCGCGCCGGTCGAACTCGGCCAGCACCGTGAGCAGGATCCTGCTGCCGTCGGGGCGCTTGGTCCATTCCTGGTCGCGGCGCACCGGCAGCTGCCAGCAGACGTCCGGCTTGTAGGTCAGCGGGTGGGCGCCGTCGCGCAGCGCCTGCCCGTGCAGGGCGCAGCCGAAGCCGCCGGGGAAGTCGGCGTCGTTGAGGAAGACGCACGGCCCGTCGGGGCGGGTGGCGGTGCGCCGGGCGGGCGTCTTGCCGTCCACGGTGTCCAGTTCGGTGTAGTTCTTGAAACCGCGCCGGTAGTGCTGCCAGGTCTCCGGGCTGAGCCGGCGGGCGGCCGCGCGGACCCGCTTCTCGTCATCTTCGTCGGTGAAGAACGCGCCGTGCGAACAGCAGCCCTCGGCGGCCCGCTCGGGCAGGATGCCGTGGCAGCCGCGGCCGAAGATGCAGGTCCACCGGGAGAGCAGCCAGGTCAGGTCGGCGCGGACCACGTGATCGGCGTCGGCCGGGTCGGCGAACTCGATCCATTCGCGGGGGAAGTCGAGCCCCACCTCGCTCGCCCGCGGATCGGTCGGCCCATCGGTGTCCACTGTGGCCTGAAGCGGCACAACGGGCAGCTCACGGCGGTTGACGGTGCGCTGGCGGCTCATTGGACCACTGTACGCCCGGACGGTGCCGATGCACGCGAAGGCCGGGCGCCCCCTGTGGGGGACACCCGGCCGGACGTGTCGCGACGACGGGTCAGTTGTTGATCAGCTGCCAGACGCAGAACCGGGTGATCTCGCCGGCGGTGCCGGTGCGGGCGTTCCAGTGGAACGTCAGCCAGTAACGGCAGAAGTTGTCGCGGTCGGCGTCGCGGAAGCCGCGGTGACGCCACCAGCCCCAGCCCCAGTCGCCACCGCGACCGTGGAAGCCGGTGGCCCACCAGGTGCGGCGCTCCTGCCGCCAGTTGCCCCAGTTGTGCCAGTTGCCGCGGCCGTCGCGCCAGCGGTCCCGGCCCCGGTCGTGCCGGCCGTGGTCACGGTTGCGACCCCGGTCGTGGTCCCAGCCGCCCCGGTCGCCCCGGTCCCAGCCGCCCCGGTCGTGGTCGCTGCGGCCGTGGCCGCCCCGGTCGCCGTGGTCGCCGGGCGACGCGCTCGCCGGCATGGCGCTGAGGCCGACGCCGGCGATGGCCGCCACAGCGACGGTCGCCGCGCGAAGCTTCGCGTTGCGCACTTTAGCTACCTCCAGAATGGATCTCTTGGTGGTTCATGCCGGTTTGCCGGATAGAACCCTCAGTGACGGTACGTACCGTTTAACCGGCAACAGTGTGATTTGGTTTCGCATGTGCGCTGATGCCACGCCCGCGGCGGACACGACGAAGGCCGGCCACCGGAGCCCGCGAGGGGCACCGATGACCGGCCGTCGGCCGTTCGATCAGCAGAACGAGTCGCAGCCGCCCACGCCGAAGAACGAGTTGAAGCCCGGCCAGCCGGCGCTGAAGCCGCCGAAGCCGCCGAACCCGCCGTACGGGCTGGCGAAGTTGTCGCAGTCGTCGTACCAGCTGAGCCCGTTGTAGAAGTGGCGGTGCCCACCCACGAAGAACACGGGGCTGAACACGAAGCCACCGAACGGGAAGAACCGCGGGCGGTGGAAGCGGTGGAAGCCGCCGCCGAAGCCGCCGAAGCGGTTCCCGAAGCCACCGAAACGGTTCCCGAAGCCGCCGCCGAAGCCGCCGCCGAAGCCACCGAACCGGTGATTTCCGAAGCCGCCCCAGCGACCGTGGCCACCGCCGTGCCCGTGGCCGTGCCCGTGGCCGCCGCCTTCGACAACCGCCGAGGGCGCCGCCTGAACCGGGCTGGAGACAGCCGCCTGGGCCGGCGCGGCGAGCGCCAGCCCGGCGACGGTGGCCAGCGCCGCCGTGGCGACGCGAACTCGTGCCTTGCTCATTGAATAACCTCCTGACAGGAAACAAAGGTGCTCGCCCCACCACATCCGGGGTGCCGGGGCGTAGTTGTGCACCTTATGTCCGTTTAACCCATTTGTGCTGTGTTTGGTTGCGCATGTTGCTCGGATTCGCCACGCTCTGGCGACAGATCTAGGCTTCGCCCATGCGTTTGGGCGTCCTCGACGTTGGTTCGAACACGGTGCACCTGCTCGTCGTCGACGCGCACCGGGGCGCCCACCCGTGGCCGAGCCTGTCGGAGAAGGCCACGCTGCGCCTCGCGGAGCGGATCAGTCCGCACGGCAACCTGTCCGAGGGCGGGGCCGACGCGCTCGTCGAGGCGGTGCGCGACGCGCGCGACGCGGCCCACCGGCACGGCGTCCGCGAGCTGCTGGCCTTCGCCACGTCCGCGGTGCGCGACGCGCGCAACGCCGCCGAGGTGCTCGCCCGCGTGCGTGACGAGACCGGGGTCGACCTGCAGGTGCTCTCCGGCGCCGACGAGGCGCGCCTGACGTTCCTGGCCGTGCGGCGCTGGTTCGGCTGGTCGGCCGGGCGGCTGCTGGTGCTCGACATCGGCGGTGGCTCGCTGGAGATCGCGGCCGGCGTCGACGAGGAGCCGGACGTCGCGATGTCGCTGCCCCTGGGCGCGGGTCGGCTCACGCGCGACTGGCTCACGGCCGACCCGCCCGCGCTGTCCGAAATAGACAAACTCCGGGAGTACGCCGACGAGCAGCTCGCCGCGCTGAACCTGGTGCCCTGGGACCGGGCGGCGGCGACCTCCAAGACCTTCCGCACGCTCGCGCGGCTCGCCGGCGCGGCGCCGTCCGGGCAGGGCATCTGGACGCCCCGCTCGCTCACCCGGACCGGGCTGCACCAGGTGCTCGGCTTCATCCGGCACATCCCGTCCGGGGCCCTCGGCGGGCTCGACGGGGTCAGCGCCGCACGGGCGTACCAGCTGCTCGCCGGCGCCGTCGTCGCGGACGCCGCCCTGCGCCGGCTGCGCGTCGACCAGGTTGACGTCTGCCCGTGGGCGCTGCGCGAGGGTGTGATCCTGCGCCGCCTCGACGCCCTGACCACGAACGAGTCCGACTGACGGTCCGCGCGATCCCCGGGGCGGCGGGACCGACGGGGCTACTCTGGGCGACGTGAGCGAGCGAAGCGAGCGAACCATCAGCTCAGGGGTGACGGCATGAGCTTCTCGCCGCCTGTGCTGCTCTCCACGTCGTCGGTGTTCCCGGAGCCGACGTCGGCGGCGTTCGCGACGGCCGCCTCGCTCGGGTACGACGGCGTCGAGGTGATGGTCTGGACGGACGCGGTCAGCCAGGACGCCGCCGCCCTGCAGGTGCTCGCGGACCACTACGGACAGCCGGTGCGCTCCGTGCACGCGCCCTGCCTGCTGATCACGCAGCGGGTGTGGAGCCCCGACCCGTGGGAACGGCTGCGCCGCTCCGCCGCGCTGGCCAGCACGCTCGGCGCGCCGACCGTCGTGGTGCACCCTCCGTTCACCTGGCAACGGGAGTACGCGCGGGGTTTTGCCGACGGGCTGAGCCGGCTGCGCGACGAGTACCCCGACGTGGCCTTCGCCGTGGAGAACATGTACCCCGTCCGGATGGCGCGGCGCGTGTTCGTGCCGTACGCGCCCGGTTGGGACCCCACGACCAGCGGGTACGACGCCTACACCCTGGACCTGTCGCACTGCGCGGCGGCCCGGGTCGACGCCCTGGCCATGGCCGACGCCATGGGCACGAACCTCGCCCACGTGCACCTCGGCGACGGCAGCGGCGAGGGGCACGACGAACACCTGGTGCCCGGCCGGGGCGCGCAGCCCTGTGGGCCGCTGCTGACCTCACTGGCCGAGCGCGGGTTCACCGGCTCGGTGGCGGTGGAGGTGGCGACCAGGCGGGCCGCCAACCGGGCCGCCCGCGAGGCCGACCTTGCCGAGGCACTCGCGTTCGCGCGTACCCATCTGGGGGCGGCGGCGGGCGCGAAGCCCTAACCGACCGGTACCGTCGCCCGCTTGCGGGCGCGGTGGGCCGCCACGTGCGACCGGGTCGCGCAGCGCTCGGAGCAGAACCGGCGGCAGTTGTTCGACGAGGTGTCCAGGTAGACGTTGCCGCACCGCTCGTCGGCGCAGACGCCGAACCGGGCGCTGCCGAACTCGCACAGCCACACGGCCAGGCCCCAGGCCGCGCCGACCAGGTACTCGTTGGAGACGGACGTGCCGCGGCTGGTGACGTGCATGTGCCACGACGCGGCGTCGTGACCGGAGATGCGCGGCTGGACCGGCTGCACCTCCAGCATGGCGTTCAGCGCGGTGACGGCCTCCGCGTCGCGGCCCGAGGAGCCGTGGTCGAACACCTCGCGCAGGCGGCGCTGGCCGCGCCGGAGCACGGTGAGGTCGCGCTCGGTGACCTCGCCGGCCTGCCAGCTGTCGGGTCCGAAGAACGCCCGTAGCTCATCCAACGTCTCGATCCGGGCATTCACGAGATCAACGGCGGTCCGGGCGTACTCCTCGAAGTTCACGCGTCAACGGTAGTGGTGCGACGCTCGCGGGGCGAGTTGAGCACAGTGTCGCCCGGACGGCCCGGTGGCCCGCGCGGCGGGGACCACGGGCGATACGCTCGGCCTATGCTGCGATCTGTGATCTTGGCGGCCGCCCGGTCGGCCCGCGTCGAGCGTCTCGTGGAGACCGCCCCGCTCAGTCGGGACGTGGTCCGTCGCTTCGTCGCCGGCACCGATACCGCCGCCGCGCTGGGGGTCACCCGCCAGCTCGCCGACGCCGGCCTTGCCGTCACCCTGGACAACCTGGGCGAGGACACCGTCACGCCGGAGCAGGCCCAGGCCACCCGCGATGAGTACGAGCGGCTGCTGGGCGCCCTGGCCGAGGCGGAGCTGACCGGCGTCGCCGAGGTGAGCCTCAAGCTCAGCGCCCTCGGTCAGCGCTTCGACGAGAAGCTCGCCTACGACCACGCGTACGCGATCTGCGTGGCGGCCAGCGCCGCCGGCACCACGGTCACCCTCGACATGGAGGACCACACGACCACCGACTCCACCCTGGAGGTTCTCGCCCGGCTCCGGGAGGACTTCCCGACCACCGGCGCCGTCCTGCAGGCCTACCTGCGGCGCACCGAGGACGACTGCCGGGAGCTGGCCAAGGACGGGTCGCGCGTGCGCCTGTGCAAGGGGGCGTACAAGGAACCCGAGGCGGTGGCCTACCAGTCGGCCCTCGACATCGACCTGTCGTACGTGCGCTGCATGAACATCCTCATGTCCGGCCCGGGGTACCCGATGCTCGCCACGCACGACCCCCGGCTGATCGCCATCGGCGAGGACCGGGCCAAGTGGTTCGAGCGGGCCGCCGACACGTTCGAGTTCCAGATGCTCTACGGCGTCCGCGACGGCGAACAGCGCCGCCTCGCCGAGCAGGGCTACGTGGTCCGCACCTACGTGCCGTACGGCACGGAGTGGTACGGCTACATGATGCGCCGGCTCGCCGAGAAGCCCGCCAACATGGCCCTGTTCCTGCGCGCGCTCAGCTCCCGCAGCTAGTTCGTGCCCGGGGCCGACCGCCCGGGCGGTCGGCCCGCGCCGCCGCGGGCGTTGACCCGGGCGGCCACCCGGTCCACCGCCTGGCGGTAGTCGCCGAGCGGCGACATGGCGCTGGCCAGCCGCAGGTGCGGCAGCGCCTCGGCGTGCCGGTTGAGCCGCTCCAAGGTGCGACCGAGCACGTGGTGGGCGTAGTGGTCGGTCGGGTCCCGCTCGACCAGGGCGCGCAGCTCGACCTCCGCGCGGGCCAGCTGGGCGGACGCGAAGTACGCGAGCGCGAGCTGGAGCCGCACGGCCGCGTTGTTCGGCTCGGCCTCGATGAGGGGCCGCAGGATCCGGGCGGCCTCGACCGGGTCGCCCGCCTCCAGGAACAGCTCCGCCCGCCGGAACTCCTCGACGAAGTCCACGCGCCTCACCCCTTCCGTCCGCACCCTACCGATCGACCAACCTCACCCCAACCCGCGGTATTCCACTCCTCGCCAGCATCCAAGATCAAGGATCACCAACTGTGCACATGTGGCGAGGAGGGCGGCGCTCCGCCCCGCCAACTGCTCACTTTTGGCGAGGCCCGAGCCCTCCGCCCCCGCCAACTGTGCACATCTGGCGGGGCGGGCAGTGCTCGGCCCCGCCACATGTGCACAGTTGGCGAGCGGCGGCTCGGGTGGCCCCGCCACATGTGCGCAACTGGCGAACCACGCGCCCGCCCGCCCGTTCTCTTCGGAGAGCAGGGCACCCGGGAGTGCGAGTCGAGCGCGTCGGCTGGGCGTGGTGTCCAGCACGGTAACTGTTCGTCAGGTGGTCCGCGCCTGGCTGGAGATCGTCATCTCCGGTACGGATGTGCAGTCCGAGCGCCGGTCCTTGCCACGCGTCGCGCCATGATCGCCGAATGCGGTGCGAACGCGCAGTCCTGGCGCTCCGATAACCGACAAACCGCCCGTCGCGCGCCGGGATGATCGGCGTTTCGGGTACGAAAGTGCAGCCCAGCCACACTCCCGCACACGAAACGCAAATCTTGGTACCAACGGCCGGCCGGACACCTGAGCAGTACGGTGCCCGAAACAGTGATTCGGTCAGGTGGCGTCGGCGTCGTAGCGCTGGGCGGGGGGTGTCGCCGGGGTGTCGGCGGCGGGGGGCGTCGAGTCGCTCGGGCGGTAGTCGCCGGGGGAGCCGCGCAGGCCCGAGACGCTGCCGTTGACGTCGCTGGTGACCCGCTTGAGGTCGCCGATGGCGTCGTCGATGGGGCGGCGCAGGGCGGCCTCGTCCTCCTCGGAGAGGAGGTGCTTGCGGATGAACGTCTTCGGGTTGAGGTCCTCGACGCTGACCTCGGTGCCCAGCTCGCGCGACAGGTCGGAGGTCGCGTTGCGGGCCATGTTGCGCAGCGTGCGGATCATGCGCAGACCGTCACCGATGACCTTGGGCAGGCGCTCGGGGCCGAACAGGAAGAGCGCGATCAACAGCAGGACGGTGATCTCCCACCAGTTCAGGTTCTCGAACACCGCTCCTCCTCCCGGGGCATCCGCGCGGCGGCGCAGGTCGCGGCGCGCGAGGCAAGCCTACGCACGGGTACCGCTCCCGCGCGAGGCCCCTGGCGTGATCGTTTCGTAAAGGCTTTCGGAACGGTCAGTTGGCGTCCGCCATGAGAGTCACCCGGGCCGTGGCCGGGGCGCCGTCGCGGCGATAGGTGACCGAGATCACGGTGCCCGGGTCGTACCGGCGGACCAGCGCGATCAGGTCAGTGGGCGTCGAGATCGGGTGGGTGCCGAGTTTGGTGATCACGTCGCCCGCGCGCAGGCCGGCCTCGGCGGCCGGGCCGTCCTTGTCGACGTCGGCCAGCCGCACGCCGCCGCCCGGGCCCCGGTACGAGGTCTGCAGGTTGGCGCCGATCACGGTCCGGCGGGCCCGGCCGAAGTCGATGATCTCGCCGGCGATGCGGCCGGCCTGGTTCATCGGGATGGCGAAGGCCAGGCCGATGTTGCCGCTCTCGTCGGTCGCCGACGACAGGGACTTGATCATCGAGTTGATGCCGATGACCCGGCCGGCGACGTCGAACAGCGGCCCGCCCGAGTTGCCGTGGTTGACCGCCGCGTCGGTCTGGATCGCCGCGTAGTAGCGGGTCGTGCCGTTGCCGTCGTTGCCCTCGATGGTGCGGTCCAGCGCGCTCACGATCCCGTACGTCACCGTGCCCGTCAGCGCCAACGGCGAGCCGATGGCGAGCACCGGGTCGCCGACCGCGACGGTGTCGGAGTCGCCCAGCTCGACCGGCGTCAGGTCGGCACGGTCCACTTTGAGCACCGCGAGGTCGGACTCCGGCTCGCGGCCCACGATCCGGGCCGCGACCGAGCGGTCGTCGGAGAAGGTCAGCCGGATGCCGTCGCTGTCCGCGTCGCCGACCACGTGGTCGTTGGTCAGCACGTACCCGTCGGCGGAGATCACGAAGCCGGAGCCCAGGTTCTCCCCCTGACCCGCCTCGGCGTGCACGGTGACGACGCTGGGCATGACCCGGCTGACCACGCCGGCCAGCGAGTCCGGCGGCCGCTGGGCGAGCGCGGGCGGCGAGGCGGCGGCGCGCCCGAGCGCCACGTGCGACACGCCGGCCGACCGGCTGGCCGCCACGTAGCCGAGGGCACCGCCGAGCGTCCCGGCGAACAGCGCGGTGACCGCCGCGACGGTCATGACCAGGCCCAGCCTGGTGCCGTGGGTCGGCGCCGGCGCCGTGGGCGCCTCCGGCGGCGGGGGTACGGGCGACTGGGTCACCAGCCGCGTCGGTGACGCCGGGTCGCGCCAGGGATCACGCAGCGCGTCCGACCACCACGCGGAGCCATGGTTGTCGCCACTCACCGGCCCACCTCCCGTCCTCCCGGTTCCAGGATGGCACGTGGCGGCACTGTCCTACCCAGACTCCTGTTCTCTAGGCTTCAATGCGCTGGTCGTCCCGTTGTCGCCCCCGGAGGTTTGGCATCACCGCCGTCACCCATGACCCGCCTTCGCCCTCGACGCACGGTTTCGTCGAGGCGTACGCGGCGCTGACGCCTGCCCTGCGCGCGGCGATGGCGGCCGCGCGGGAGGTCGGTGTCGTGGCGCTGCCGGCGGGGGCCGGGGCCGCGTTGCGGCTGCTCGCGGCGGTGATCCAGGCGCGCACGGTGGTGGAGATCGGCACGGGCACCGGGGTGAGCGGGCTGTGGCTGCTCGGCGGCATGCGCGCCGACGGCGTGCTGACCACGATCGATGCGGAGCAGGAGCACCAGCGGCTGGCCCGGCGCGCGTTCGCGATGGCCGGCCACGCCCCCGGCCGGGCGCGGATCATCACGGGCCGCGCCCTCGACGTGCTGCCGCGCCTCGCCGACGGCGGGTACGACCTGGTTTTCGTGGACGGCCCGGTGAGCGACTACGCGGCGTGCGTGGTGGCGGCGCGGCGGCTGCTGCGGGCCGGCGGCCTGCTCGTGCTCAACCGGATGTTCGGGGTGAACGGCCGGGTCGTCGACCCGACGGCGCGCGACCCGGACACCGTGGCGCTGCGGGAGATCGCCCGGCAGGCGCGCGACAGCGAGGAGTGGCTGCCCGCCCTGCTGCCCAGTGGCGAGGGCCTGCTCTGCCTGATGCGGCGCTAGAGCGTGGCCAGCCAGCGGGTAAGCACCCGCACGCCCCAGCCGGTGGCGCCCTTGACCAGGTGGCCGTCGGTCGTCTCGATCCACGACGGGCCGGACATGTCGATGTGCGCCCACCGGTCGGCGAGGTCGCCGAGGAACTCGCGCAGGTAGAGGGCGGCGACCACGGGCTGCGGCCCGGCCGGCATGTTGGTCATGTCGGCGATGTCGCTGGCCAGGCCCGAGGCGTACTCGTCGGCGAGCGGCATCCGCCACAGCGGCTCGCCGACCTCGGCGCCCGCGTCGGTCAGCGCGCCGGCCAGTTCGTCGTTCGCGCTGAACAGCGCCGCCGTGCGCCGGCCGAGCGCGACCCACGAGCCGCCGGTGAGCGTGGCCAGGTCGACGACCAGATCGGGCTCGTACTGCTCGACGGCGTAGGCGAGCGCGTCGGCCAGCACGAGCCGGCCCTCGGCGTCGGTGTTCTGGATCTCGGAGGTGAGGCCGCCGTAGTGGCGGATCACGTCGCCGGGACGCATCGCCGACCCGCTGACCATGTTCTCGGCGAGCGGCACGAGCGCGGTGACGCGTACTCCCAGGTTGAGCCTGGCCGCCGCGACGGCCGCGCCGCTGACGGCGGCCGCGCCACCCATGTCCTTGCGCATGAGCTTCATGCCGTCGAGCGGCTTGATCGAGTAGCCGCCGGTGTCGTAGGTGATGCCCTTGCCGACGAGCACGACGTGTGTCCTCGCGCCGGGCGGGGCGTAGTCGATCACGAGCAGGCGGGGCGGCCGGGGCGAGCCGCCGCCGACCGCGAGGAGGCCGCCGAAGCCCAGGTCGGTCAGCTCGGCCTCGCCGAGGACCGTCAGGTCCAGGTGGGCGACGTCGCGCGCGGCGCGGGCGACGGTCTTGATGAACCAGCTCGGCGACTTGTCGAAGCTCGACGTGTTGGTCAGGTCGCGGGCCAGGACGGTGCCGTCGACGACGACACGGGCCTCGGCGAGCGCGACGGCGGCCCCGTCGCCGCGGGGCAGCGTGAGCGTGCGCAGGCTGGGCGCGTTCGCCGGGTCGTCGGTGCCGACCCGGAAGCGGTAGGTGCCCAGCCAGGCGCCCTCGGCGAAGGCCCGCAGGGCGTCGTCGCCGGTCGGCGGCGCGGCGGCGAAGCGCTGCTCGCGGCGGG